>JBBSMF010000289.1:0-3020 GCA_038233295.1 Candidatus Limnocylindrales bacterium
GGTGCCGTGGGTTGGGACTGGACCAGCCAGCTCTCCGACGGGATCCGACGTGACGTCGCGTCACGCGAGGAGATGTCGCGGCTGCTCAGCGAGTCGGGCATCGGCCCGGACACGCACATCGTCCTGTACGGCGACAACAACAACTGGTTCGCGGCCTGGGCCTACTGGCAGTTGAAGCTGCATGGCTGGAAGCGCCTGAGCATCCTCAACGGCGGGCGCCGGTACTGGATGGACAACGGGCTGCCGCTCTCGGTGGATCCGCCCACGTACCAGCCGACGGGAATGAAACTGGCCGAGAGCTCCAACGACCTGCGCGCCTTTCGCGACGACGTCATGTCCCAGCTTGGCGACCCGGGTGCCACCCTGGTCGACGTCCGGTCTCCGGCCGAGTTCAGCGGGGAGGTCATCGCGCCGCCCGGCATGAACGAGACCGCTCAGCGTGGCGGCCACATCCCGGGGGCCCAGTCGATCCCCTGGGGGCAGACGCTCCGGGAAGATGGCACCTTCAAGGATGCCGATGCGCTGCGTGCCCTCTACGAGCCGAAAGGCGTGACGCCGGACAAGGATGTCATCGCCTACTGCCGCATCGGCGAGCGTTCCAGCCACTCCTGGTTCGTGCTGCGTGAGCTACTGGGCTATCCCAACGTGCGCAACTACGACGGCTCATGGACCGAATGGGGATCCATGGTCAACGTACCCATCGAGCGGTAGGACGAGTTCGCCCTTCGGCTTTTTGGCCCGGTCACCGGCCACATAGGCCTCTCGCGCCACTCGCCGGGCGAGCGGATGGACGGGATCCATGCCCCGCCACCTCCCGGTTTCGGTCGTTCCACTCGCTGGGTGAGTGGTCAGGCCTGGTCCAGCACGCGGTAGACACCAGCCAGGGTCTCGAACATAGCCGCGTCGCTGGCGCCCCACAGGTTGGTGAGGAAGACGAAGACAAGGTCGCGGTCAGGGTCGATCCAGAGCCGCGTCCCGGTCGCGCCACCGTGGGTGAACGTCCGCGGGGAAGCGGGGACGGTCGCGAGATCGCTTGGTGCCACCCCGGAGACCTCGGGCGACGCCTCTCCCAGCCCGATCACCCCGGCCTCCGTGTCGATCGCTGAGGCTCCCAGCTCCGGCGCCAGGCCGCCTACCACGGACGGTGCCGCACCGTTCAGACGAGGCTTGCCCCAACCCAGCGCGTAGCGCGGATCTCGGCGCGTCCCGTCGGCCGCGATCTCCTGGATGCCGGCCGTCTGCTCCCGGGTCATCTCGTCGAGGGATGCTGCGCTCACAAGCGCGCGCCCATCGGCGATGGCGCCCGGCAACAGCCCCCGTCCGAAGCGAGCAAGGTCCTCTGCGGTCCCCCAGAGTCCACCGCCGGGCAGCGCCGTCTTGGCCAGGTACCGCAAAACCAGCTCCCGCACCAGGCGATTACGCATGGGCACGCCCTCGACAGGCAGGATCCGCGCCCGATCGTGCCGAGGGTCGAAGGAGGTGTCGACCATGCCCGCTGGTTCCATGACCTCTTGGTGCAGCGCCTGGGGGAAGGGTCGACCCGTGAAGCGCACGAGCAGCTCGGCCAGCAGGTAGAACGAGGCGGAGCAGTACTCGTAGCGGGTCCCTGGATCGAAGCGCAGCGGCGCCTGGCAGATCATCTCCAGGAGGCGAGCGCCGGAGGGACGCTGCTGACGTAGGACGTCGGGATGGACGTCCTGGATGCCGGCCGTGTGAGTCAGCACGTGCCAGGCCGTGACGCGCTCCTTGCCCGCACCCTGCAAGGCCGGGACATAGCGCTCCATCGGCACATGGAGGTCGACCAGACCCTGGTCGACCAGACGCATGACGCCGGTAGCGACCACGGGCTTGGTGAGCGAAGCCAGGAAGAACAGGCTGTCCGTGCGCAAGCGCGGGGTGGAAGGCCCGGGGAACATGTCGATGGTGATCGTGCCAGCACTATCCGCCACGGCCACCACCGCGCTGGGTATCACGCCCGCGCGCACAGCCTCAGCAGCCGGCTGGAGGCAGGCGCGGATGCGCTCGGGGTCGGCACGTCGCTCGGGGTCGGCACGTCGTGTGGCGGTCGTCATGGAGGGCCGATGATAGGGGCGTGACCAGGAAGGAGCTCATCCGGGAGACGCGTCGGCTCGTGGCGGAAGGGGAGCGTCTCTTGCGCGATCCGTCGCTGGGCGGTCTTCAGCTCTGGTTGCAGCTCTCGGATGACCTGCTCAGCCGCGCCTGGGGCGCGATGGACCGATACCACCTGTCGTGGCTCATGGTCGGGCGGCCCAAGGACGTCATCCGCGGCCGGCCCATGACCGTCGAGGAGGAGCAGCGCTACGTGCGCGAGGTCGCGGAGCAGAAGACCGCCGCGCTGCGCATGAGCCTGCACGCCATCCAGGATCAGGGGATGCCCTTCGTGGGGGAGACGAAGGAGCGCTAGATGCGCCGGATCTCGTCCAGGGGCAGGATGAAGATCGTGGCGCCACCGTGCGTCACCTCCGTGGGCAGCCACGCGGCGTCCATTCCGCCCAGCAGCTCCATGGGCACCTGCTCGGTGCGGGTCTGGCAGTTCTCCTCGAGGATGGCCAGGGCCGGCTCCACCTGGTCGTCCTCCAGACCCAGCAGGAGGGTCGCGTTGCGCGCTCGGAGGAAGCCTCCCTGCGATCCCAGCTGCGTGACCCGCAGGCCGCCCTCCTGGAAGGCACCGATCACGCGCCCGGAGTCGTCACGGTGGACCACGCAGATGAGCAGCTTCGGCATCGGCCTAGCCTAACGCGCAGACCGCCAGGCGACGACCACGAGGACAAGGATCTCGGCGACATCCAGGGGCGACAGTTGCGGTGCCAGCCAGGCCGGGAAGGGTTGGTCGGATAGTCGCTCAGCGAAGGTCCGGCTGGACTCGGGCAGGAGGGCCAGCGACAACAGGTAGTCGACCACGGAGCCGGCCAGCCAGGTCAGGGCGGCTAGCACCGCCGCGAGTCGGACGACGGCGGGCCGGGGCAGGTGAACGCTGGGGCCCCATGCTCCCCACGCCA
>JBBSMF010000290.1:0-3010 GCA_038233295.1 Candidatus Limnocylindrales bacterium
GCTTCGGATCAGTGGCACTTCCTGATGATCGTGCGGATGGTCAGGGCAAGATGGCTGGCGCAACCGCGTCCGCTCCCGGCTCGAGAGCGGCGACTGTATCGCATATACGGTCTGCCGCAAGTTCCATGTCCGGCCACCCGGCCTCGCGCAAGGATGTTTGCGGACCTCGCGTGGGGACGTTCGCTGACGATCGTCCGGGGCTTCAGCGGTGGAGACGGACCGAGCTGGGGGAATCCCCGTCGCGGCGAGTGGGATCCACGGGTCGCAGCAGGACCGCGGCGATGACGAAGAACAGCACGCCCACCAGGTAAGCCGCGCGGGGGCTGGCGGCCAGGTCGGTGCGCGCCACAAGGTCCATGGTCAGCCCGCCCAGGACGGCGGCCACCGGTCCGGCCATGGCCGTGCCCACGTTGGAGATGCCCATGAATCGACCAGCCGTGGCCTTGGGGATGATGTCGGTCATCAGCGCCCAGTCGACCGCCAGGAAGGCGCCCGCGCCGACGCCCACCACAGCCAGCGCCACCAGCGCGATCTCGATGGCCGTTGAGAGGGCGACTATCGTGAGCCCCCCGGCGCCCAAGGCGCAGGCGCCGTAGATCACCGCCTTGCGGCCGACCCGGTCCGACAGGCGCGCCGACGGGATGACCGTCAGGGCGGTGGGCACGACCACCGCGATGAGCGCGATGTTGATGAAGCCCCCGGCCTGCTGTTGTCCCATGCCCATGGCCCGCTCCAGGTAGGGCAGCGCGAAGCGGATGATCGCGCCGGTGCCGGCCAGGAAGAAGAGCCGCGACGCCACGAGCCAGACGAAGCTCCGCTGCTGGAGGATGTCGCGGCCCCAGGCGGAGCGTGCGATGGTGAGCCATGAACGGCCGGCGCGCGACAGCCCGCTGGGCCCGTTGCGGATGAAGAACACCAGGCCGAGCATCGTCACGAGCTCCAGCAGCCCCAGGCCAACGGTGGGCCAGAACATCCGCTCGGCGGCCGGCGTGCCCTCCGGATACAGGATCAACCCGAGCGAGCCGATGAAGGTCCCGCCCACCTGCCCCAGCACGATCATCAGGCCCATCAGCCCGCTGGCTCGACCGACCTGCTCGGCCGGCACCAGGTCCGGCATGTAGCCCTGGAACGGGCCTTGCGCGAAGTTCGACGAGAGCTGGAGCAGGACGTAGAACGCCGCGAGTCCGATGAACGTCTGGGAGGTCGCCAGGGCGTACAGGAATACGACGTCCAAGAGGGTGCCGATCACGATGTACGGCTTGCGGCGTCCCCAGCGGGAGATGGTGTAGTCGGAGATGACGCCCATCGTGGGTTGGACCACTACGGGCATGAGCACGCCAGCCATGGTCACGATGCCGAGGGCCAGGCCGAGGTTCGCTGCGCCGGAGATCTCCTCCAGGCGAGCGGGCAGGATGGTGGCGTCCAGGCCGGCCCAGATGGCGGTGATGCCCAGCCAGTAGGCCGAGAGGTTCAGGAGGTGGCCGAGTGGCAGGTCCTGCGCTGGGCGGGCAGGAGCGGGGGCAAGTGCCGGGCTCGGATCGGCGGCGATGCTCACGGGTGACCATTCTGATGGGCGCACTGGCAGCCAGAAGGGATAGCGTGCGCGCTGTGATCAAGCTGCCGCGTGACGCCTTGGTGGTGCTGGTAGGCCCTTCCGGCTCCGGCAAGTCCACGTTCGCGCGGCGACACTTCTCGGTGGATGAGGTCGTGGCGTCCGACGAGTTCCGCGAGAGGATCCTGGGTGACGCGCGCGATCAGCGGGCTACGGAGGAGGTGTTCCGCCAGCTCCATGGCGCGGTCGAAGCTCGGCTGCGCCAGGGGCTCCTCGTCGTGGTAGACGCGACCAACGTGGTGTCCTGGGACCGCCAGGGGCTTCTCCGCTTGTCAGAGCGGCACGGTCGGCCGACCGTGGCGATCGTCTTCGACCTGCCGTTGGAGCAGTGCCTGGCAGCCAACGCCGCGCGACCCGGTCGTGTAGTGCCGGCGGGCGTCGTGCGCCGCCAGTGGCGGTCGATGCGCCGCTCGCTGCCATACCTTGCCGTGGAAGGGTTCGAGGCGCTCCATCGGCTGGCCTCCATCGAGAAGGTCGACCAGGTCGAGGTCAGGCGTAGCGGCTGAGCATGGGGCGCAGATGCAACCGCCGTGAGACGTGCAGGAGCAGCGTCTGAGGACGCTGTCTCGACGCATCCTCGCGGAGGCGTGCCGCTCGGCATTCGCCCTCGGCAGCCCTGGTTCGGATCGTCGTCGTTCGTTCGGCGCGAGTAGGTCGTAGCTGGTCACCTCGATCAGCCCAGGAAGCGGCGCAGCTCGATGCCGGCTTCCTCCAGGCGCTCGCGTCTCAAGCTGTAGTAGGTCAGGCTGCCCTCTTCCGTGACGGTGACCAGGCCGGCCGCCCGCAGGAGCGCCAGGTGGTGCTTCATCGTCGGCTTGGAGAGCTCCAGCTGTTGCGCCAGCTCGGTGAGGTACCAGTCGCGGTCGGCCAGCAGCTTCAGGACGCGCATACGGGTGGCATCGCCGAGCGCCCGATAGAGCCGGACCACCGCCTGAGGCGGGCTTCCAGCGTCGCCACCTTCCACCACAGCGTCGGACACGGGATAGCCGAAGAGCCGCCAGTCGGCACCCTGATAGATGTAGTTGAAGGGCCGCGCGAAGTACGAGGGAGCGAGGATCACCCGCCGCACCTGCGGTTCGGGGAGGAAGCGAAGGCCGCCGGTCGTTCGTTCGATCAGCGCGTCGTGATCCAGGTCCGCTCGATCGGCCTTGCGGGAGGTCACGTCGCGATCCAGCATCTCCGCGATGCGTGGCTCGACCTCGCGATAGAGCGGCAGCCAGGCATCCAGGGTCGTGCGCATGCGTGCCACGGCCGCCACCGGCTCGCGCAGGAAGCTCACTACCTCTGACTTCTCGCGCTCGTCGAAGCGCTCGATCGCCTCGGCCAGAGCCTTGGCATCGCCAGCCACGATGGGATCCAGCAGCTCCTCAGCACCCATCGGGCGCAGAAGGTCGGACA
>JBBSMF010000291.1:0-3008 GCA_038233295.1 Candidatus Limnocylindrales bacterium
GAGGCGACCTCGCGCGCGATCTCCACGCCTTCGTTGGCCGGTCCAGGGTGCATCACGAGGGCATCTGGCCGCGCCAATGCCAGCCGGCAGCTGGTGAGACCGTAGCGAAGCGCGTACTCGGCCGCCGACGGCCCCGGGCCTGACGTGCCGGAGCGCGACAGGCGCTCACGCTGGACGCGCAACGTCATCACGGCGTCGGCATCGGACAGCGCCACATCCACGTCCGCCGTCACGCGGATGGAGCGCGGTGGGCCGCCCTCTCCGGCGCGTGGCGCGATGCCGAGCAGCCATTCGTCGATGTCGGGCAGCCACTCGGCGGGGCCGCAGAGCGTCACGTGCGCACCGGCCGTCGTCAGGGAATGGACATTCGAGCGCGCCACGCGGGAGTGGAGGATGTCGCCCAGGATCGTCACGCGGGCTCCGCTCAGCCCATGGGGCAGGCGCTGCCGGAGCGTGTACAGGTCCAACAACGCCTGCGTGGGGTGAGCATGGCTGCCGTCGCCGGCGTTGACCACGTGCCCCGTAAAGTGCTGCGCGGCGAGGGCCGGCGCACCGCCCCGCCGGTGGCGCATCACCAGGAGATCGGCGCCCAGCGCAGCCAGCGTGCGTACGGTGTCCACCAGGGACTCGCCCTTCACGATGGAGCTGCTGGGCGGGTCGAGGTGGGAGACCTCCGCACCCAGCGCCCGGGCGGCGATCTCGAAGGAGAGCCGCGTCCGCGTGGATGGCTCGGAGAAAAAGGTGATCAATCGCTGGCCGGTGAGCTCATCGCGGCGGACCCGGCTTCGGAGGGCTGCCGCCATGCCGTCGGCGACCCGCATGACCCGCTCCAGCTGGTCCGCCGAGAGGCCGGCCACGTCGAGCAGATGCCGGTGCGGCCACGACGCCGCCCAGCTCATGGCGCGGTGTCGGGAGGTCGCTCGATGACCACCTCGTCCTCCCCGTCCACCTCCAGGAGGTGGACCTTGATGACCTCCTCGCGCGACGTGGGCACGTTCTTGCCCACATGGTCGGCGCGGATGGGCAGCTCGCGGTGGCCACGATCGACCAGCACGGCCAGCCGCACGGCCGCCGGACGTCCATGATCCATAAGCGCGTCAAGGGCAGCCCGCATGGTGCGTCCGGTGTAGAGCACATCGTCGACCACGACCAGCGTGGAGTGCTCGAGCTGGAAGGGCAGGTCCGTACCCTTGACCAGCGGCTGGCGAGCGATGCGGGAGAGGTCGTCGCGATAGAAGGTGATGTCCAGCGTGCCGACAGGCAGGCTCACCCCCTCATGGCCTTCGATGGCGTCGCGGATGCGGTGGGCGAGTGGCACGCCGCGCCGCTGGATCCCCACGAGCGCCAGCCCGGACGTACCGCCGTGCTTCTCCACGATCTCGTGGCTCACGCGCACGAGCGCTCGCCGCATCTCGTCGGCGGTCAATATCCGCCGCGCGCTATCTGTCAAGCCGTCAGGATACCGGCCGGTCAGTCAGAAGGCCGGCAGGCCGGTCGAGACGTCGAAGCCACGGATGCGCAGGCTACCGTACCCCCGTGGACCCCAGGTCCGCAGGCGCAGCTCGCCGTCGGGTCGATCCTCCGATGGGGCGACCCAGGCGACCCGGTCGCGCCCCAGCGTGAACGAGCGACGCGCCAAGGTAGGCGCAAGGAGCACCGTCTCGTGGTCGATGGAGCCACTCGCAGGCTCGATGCGCAGCACGGCCAGCTGGCCCCACGTCGCATCGGGCGTCTCCGTCACCCAGAAACCGAAGGCGCTCGAATCCTCCGACCAGCGGACCTGCCAGTCGCGCACGGGATCGGTGCGAGCGTCACGTTCCGGCTCCACGGGCACCTGGTGCGGGCGAGTGTCGCGGGTCGCCAGTGGAGAAGGAGTAAGGTTCGGCGCGCTGGCGGCCGGCGTGGTTTCCGGCGTCGGGCTGGGCTGTCGCCTCTTGCCTCGCTCGCCGCGCCGCTTCGTGCCCGGCGTCTCATCGGCCGTGGCCGTGGCCGTGGCCGTGGCCGTTTCCTCGGCCGTGGCCTTGGCTCCAGGCGTGGCGGCGACCGTCAGGTGGGCACCGGTGCCCGAAGCTCCGGCGAACGGGTCGATCGCCCGCCAGTCCAGCATGGCGAGCGCGCCGCGAACGGGCACCACGGCCCGCCCATCGGCTTCCAGCTCGCCCTGCCAGCTGACGGCGAACCTGCCACTCGGGTCGACCGCCGGCAACCATCCGCCAGCGCCGGTGGCGACGCGCTCCAAGAGCGTGGCCGGATCTATGACGACCGTGCTGACCTGCATCCCCTCGTCCGTCGTGGCGCCCCTGATGGGGCGGCTGACCACCACTCGAGCCCCCGCCCATGAGGCGAAGTACGACCCTCCGTCCTCGGTCAGCCTTTGCGCCTGAGAGTCGCCCAGGCGCCAGGTGTACACGTCAGGGCCGTGGCTCGCGTCCGCTGGCATCGCGCTGAAGGCGAGCCTCTCTCCATCGGCTGACCAGGCAGGTTGGGTACCGACGACCTGCACGTCCTCGAGCACCGACTGCATCTCCGCTGGCACCGGCGATGCGGACGGTGATCCGATCGAGGCGCCAGCTCCCGACGCGGAGCCAGCCGTTGACGCTGAACCGGGCGGCGGCGGCGATGGATCCGCCGACGAGGGTCTGCGGGGCGACGCGCCGGATGTGGCGGGCGCCGAAGGATCGTCCGCAGCCGTCGGAAGGGTCGCGGGTGTGGTCGCCAGTCTGGTAGAAGCAGGGGAGTCGGAAGTAGGAGGCGCCGATGGACCCTCAGGCGTTCCGGGCTCGGTGCTCGCTTGCGTACCTGGGAGGCGGGATGGCTGGTCGGTGATCGCAGCCGATCGCGGTGGCGAAGGGGCGGCTGGCAGGGATGGCCCGACAGGACCGTCGGATCGAAGCTGGCCACCGAAGGGCGGGACCGGGTCGATCATGCGCGGAAGGGTGATCACCGACACCGTGTCGTTGCCCAGGTCGTCCATGGTCAGTAGGGCCAGCCGGCCGTTGGCCTCGTCC
>JBBSMF010000292.1:0-3007 GCA_038233295.1 Candidatus Limnocylindrales bacterium
CAACGACTCCAGATCTTCGTGACGCCAGTCGCGAGCGTGATGGAAGCGGTGTTCCAGGTCATGACGTGGCTCGGCGTCGGCATCGGTGGCGTCGAGATCGCCCCGCAAGCTGTGGGTGATCGACGACATTTACCGCAATCGCATCGAGATCAGCGTCCTTCAGGCCGGGTCCGCTGTCCGATGGGACGGTCGCCATGGGTGCCGGGTCAGACGGCTAACACCCGGCGGAACGCACGGCGTGAAAGGCTTGGGGCAGCGATGAGCGCCAAGGATCCGGACGAGACGCGTGAAGGCGTAGCGCTCACGAACCTTGACGCGGAGCTGTTCGACGGCGCCGGGGCGACGAAGCGCGACCTGGTGGACTACCTCGACGCCGTCAGCGACCGGATCCTCCCCGTGCTCGAGGATCGGCCGCTATCGGTGGTCCGGGTCCATCGCGGGCAGAAAGCGTTCATGCAGAAGTACGTGCCGAGCTACACGCCGGCCTGGGTGCCCACCGTGAAAAGGTGGGCTGAGGCGTCGTGACGGGATGTGTCCTACGCGCTGTGCGACGACCGTAAGGCCCTGATGTGGTTCGCGAATCAGCGCGCCATCGAGTACCACCCGGCCCTGGTGTGTGCGCATCGGCCCGACCACATCACCCACCTGGTGCTCGATCTGGACCCTCCGGATGCCGATGGCTTCGTGATGGCGGTCCGAGCGGCCCGGGCGGTTCGCCAGACGCTGGCCGATGTCGGCCTGCACGGCGCGGTGAAGACGAGCGGTGCCAAGGGCCTGCATGTCTTCGTGCCCATCGACAACGAGGCATCGATGGAAGACTCCGCCGCTGCGACCCGAGCGATCGCCGTGCGAGCCGAACAGCTCGCTCCCGACATCGCGACCACCGCTTTCGTGAGGGCCGATCGAGGCGGCAAGGTGTTCGTGGACGCGACCCGGGTCGGCGGCGCGACGGTGATCGCGGCGTACAGCCCTCGCGTCCGTCCCGGTGTGTCGGTCTCCTTCCCGGTCGACTGGGACGACCTCGACCGCATCGAACCGACGGACTTCACCATGCACACCGCCTTGCGTCGACTCGGCGACCGCGATCCCTGGCAAGAGCGGATGCCCGGCCCGCAGGCCGTGCCGCTCGATCTCATCCAGGAGGGCCATGCCGTCCCCGTCGCGCGGGTCCAGGCCATGCATGATGGGAAGCGCCGCGCCCGCAGGGCGCGCGAGGAGCGCCCTGACTAGGCCATCGGCGACGTCACCGCCAGCCGAGCGGCGGCGCCACGTAGCCCAGGATCGACTCGACTACGTTCCGGCGGCCTTGACGGACCTCGTGACCTTCGCCTGGTCGTCGCGAACGGCGTAGCAGGTCACCGTTCGGTCGCCGCCGTTCCATGCGTCGCGGCTGGGATAGAAGTAGCCGAACGTCAGATCGTCCGAAGCTGAAGCTCGCGAGATGGTGGAGTGGATGGCTCGCCTGCCAGTCGTACCCATCGACGCACGTCTCGTGTCGGAGGCGATCGCCGGCATTCAAGAGTGGCGCATCTCTTACTGGGATGCGCTCATCCTCGCCGCCGCGGAGTCCTCAGGGTGCCAGCGGCTACTCCGCGAGGATCTGAGCGACGGCAGGACGTACGGTTCCGTCACGGTCGAGAACCCGTTCGGCGGTTAGGAAGACCGCGGGGAGGGACTTGACGCTCCTGCGGCTTCTGCGCTATCTTTGGGGACGGCGTAGGAGACTCACGGATGAACGAACAACAGCGCTACCTCACCCCAGCGGAAGCGGCGGACGCCCTTCGCGTCAGCACGGATACCGTGCTACGGCTGGTCTCGTCGGGCGAGCTTCCAGCGATCCGGGTCTCGCCGCGTGTCATCCGTATCCCCACTCCTGCATTCGAGGCGTTCGCGGCCGGCAGGGAGCCTCGACGTCGCCGGGTCGTCACGCGCCGCTCTCACTCGGAGGTCGACCTCGGGGCAGGTGAGCGCACGGTCGAGCCCGTCACCCGCTGATCAGGCGTGCGGCTCACACGGGCGGGGCTGGAGGACCTCCTCGCCAGCCTGGCGGAACTGCTGGAGCGGCACGGCGTCGCACTGGATCTCGCCGCGGGTGAGGAGCTGGCCCTCGTCGAGTCGCCGAGCAGGTCACTGTCGTTCGAACTGCGCGGCCTCCTCCCGGATGCTCACCAGCCGCCGCGGTCGGTCCTCGAGCTGCGCGAAGTGTGGCAGCCAAGCGAGGCCGGTGACCTGGAGCGTCGGGACTACGCGTACGAGCTTATCGATCACGAGCGGGGTTACCGGCGGGCGTTCCACCTTCACGATCGCGACTGGTTCGTCGATCGCTTCGACGTGGTCGTCCACGAGCACTGTGAGCAGCCGATCGGCAGGGCGCCGTGCGACCATGTCGCGGGTCATCCCGTCCGGGACGGCTACCGAGCTGTCGAGATGCTGATGGCTATCTGGGTCGAATCGGTCGTGCCTGACTGCGCGGCCCTTCCATGCTTGGAGGAGTTCGTCTAGGCGCCGCGCGGCTGCTAGCCTGTGAGCCGACCGGTAGGGGAGGGCACGTCACTGGCGCAGGCCACGATCGAGAATCCGATCATCAACTCGCCGTTCGTGGAGCCCGCGCGCCACTTCGTGATGGACGCGGACGGCAAGGTGACCGGGAAGATCGAGCCGCGCCGCCGCCCGAGCGAGTTCTTCGTCCCCGTGGCGCGGCCCAGGAAGCTCTCCGCCCAGCTCTCCATGGACCAGTTCGGCGGCCCCACGCGCCAGCAGCCCAACGAGATCGTCAATGAGATCCGACAGGCCGTGGGACGCTGGCGACAGCAGGACTAACCGCACGTCACCTCGGTCACGCGCGACCTCCTCCAGCACTGGCGTGACGACGAGCGTGAGCGCCGTCTCTTCTTCTGCCAGATCGAGGCCGCCGAGACGGCCATCTACCTGACCGAGGCAGCGGAGAAGACCGGCGACACCAAGGCGCTGAACGTCATCCGCGCGGAGAACGCGGAGCACAACGGCG
>JBBSMF010000293.1:0-3005 GCA_038233295.1 Candidatus Limnocylindrales bacterium
CGGCATGCGCCGCGATATAGCCTCTCCCGAACGTCGTTCCGCCTCCCCGCGGTCCGACGACCCGCCCCCCATGGGTACAAGGATGGAGAGCCATGGATATCGCATCGTCGTTCGTCTTCCGCCACGGCCGGATAATCCAGATCGCCATCGCCGCGCTCTTCTTGGCGGGACTCGTGCTGCTCCTTCTCGCCTTCTGCGCAGATGTACTCGGCGCCGGGAGCGTCGGGTCCTTGCCGGACACGCGATCGGCGCCCTTCCGGTGGCGTCACGTTCCCATGGGCCTGGCCTGAGCTCGGGCCCATGGCGACATGGGCTTGTGCACGTCCCTGCGTAGGTGACGGCGTGGCCGTAGAGTCGGCCCGTGAACGGACCCCGGCCGCGGCCCTCGCGTGCACCCGTCTACGTGACCGTGGGCGGGTTCGCCATCGCCATCGGTCTGGTGCTCTTCGCAATGCGCGGCTTTCCAGCTCCTGAGGTCCGGATCGATCGAGCCGGGACGGCGGATTCGCCGCGCGAGGTGACCGTGATCATGCGGGATCATCGGTTCCAGCCGGAGCCTCTGACGCTCCTCCCCGGGGAGCGCGTCCGGTTCACCATCTTCAACGGTGGTCTCGAGCCGCACGAGTTCGTGCTGGGTGACGACGCGGTCCAGAGAGCGTGGGCCGAGGCCGACGCCGCGGCCGCTCCGCCGCTTCCGTTCGCCACCGCACCGCCGGCGAGCGTACCACCGGACACTGGTGGAGTGCGTCTATCGCTCGGCTCGGGCGCCGAGGGAACGGTGGACTTCCAGGTGCCCCGATCAGGTGAGTTGTCCCTGATGTGCCACCTTCCGGGGCACGTGGAGAAAGGCATGGTCGCCGAGGTGGACCTTACCGTGCCAGCGGCGCCTGATGTGATCGAGACGCCCGCGGCGACGGCGGGTCACTGAGGGTTCTTCAGCAGCACGGCCGCGGATCGACCCGCCTTGTCGCGCTAAGATGGTCATGGCCGGCCCCTCCGAGGAGACCCTGGATGACCTATGTGATCGCGGAACCCTGTATCGATGTGCTCGACGAGTCATGTGTATCGGTCTGCCCCGTGGACTGCATCCACTTCGATCAGGGTGTCGATCGCAAGCTGTTCATCGACCCGGACGAATGCATCGACTGCGGCGCGTGCGAACCTGAGTGCCCCGTCAACGCCATCTACCCGGAGGACGCGCTCCCTGTCGAGTGGGCGCCGTACACCGAGGTCGACGCGCGGTGGTTTCAGGACAAGGACTCGGCACGGGCGACCATCGACGAATGGAAGCCGCCGGCCTGAGCTGAGGGACGGGGCTGGCCAGCGCCGGGGTCAGCTACGGGCGAACATGGCCCCCACGATGGCACGGACGCCCGGCCGGACCCCGTAGAGCAGCAGCGTGGCCCGGAAGACCCGCGCGGAGGCCACCGTGGCGAGCGCCGTGAAGATCGCCAGTGACGCGATGGATACGATCACCAGGGCCCAGGGGACCTCTGTGGACAAGGTCAGCACCATGAGCATCGCTGCCGGCGCGGTGAAGGGGATGAGGGCCAGAAGGACCACGATCGGTGAGGCCAGGTCGCCGACGAAGACGCTGCTGAAGATGACCGGCACCACGGCGAAGAAACCGAAGAAGCCGGCGTACTGCTGAGCTTCGCGGCTGCCGGGCGCCAGCGCGCCGACGGCGCTGAAGATCGCGCCATAGCCCAGGTAGCCCAGCGCGAAGTAGACCAGGCCCAGCACGACGGTGATAGGCGCGATCGACACCCCTGCCAGGCTACCTCCGTCGCCCAGCAGGGCCAGGGTGACCAGTGCCGAGAGCACCCAGAAGACGACCTGCGTCAATCCTGCGGCGCCCAGGCCCAGGATCTTGCCGGCCATCAGCGGGAGCGCCGGCACGGAGCTCAGGACGATCTCCACGACGCGGTTCTCCTTCTCCTCCGTCACGGACTGGAGCAGGTACCCGCTGGTGATGAAGATGCTCATCACGAAGAGCATCGTGAATGCGAACGGCACCAGGAACGACGCCAGGGACGGGCCCGCGGGTCCAGGCTCGCCGGCGGTCGTCTCGGTCGCCAGGGTGTACGGGGACAGGACGCGCTGGGCGATCTCTGGCGGCACCGCGGCGTCCTCCAGCAGTGTCGACTGGAGCCACGAGGCGAGCTCTTGTTGCTGCCCGGCCTGGCGCTGAAGCGCAGACACATCGAAGCCGCTGCTGGGGTTGCCGATGCGCAGCACGGTCGGGTCGTCCGGATAGCCCGGCAGGATCACATAGAGCTCCTCCGCGGCGCCTTCCTCGAGCCGTGCCAGGCCCTCTTCGCGGGACACGAGCTCGCCGTGGGGCGCCAGGTCCAGCTCCGGCTCGAGGCCCAGCTCCGACTCGTCGGCGACCAGCAGGACGTACGTTGCAGCGCCGGACGGCCCGCCAGGCACCTCCGTGCCCATGCCTGTCGCGGCACTCGGCAGGATCGTCGACAGCAGGATGAAGACGCCGATGCCCAGCGGGAGCATGAGCGTCCCCAACACGAAGCCGCGGCGCCGCACGGTCCGAACGTAGTCGCGCTTCGCGACGAGAGCGATGAGTTTCAGGAAGCTACGTCCGTCGGTCCTCATCGGGTGCACCCATCGCCACGCTTCACCGGACCTCCTCGGCCCGCCGGTCGCCGGCCACGGTGCGCATGAAGATCTCGTTGAGCGTCGGCGTCGACACCTCGAAGCGCTCCACGGCGGCGCCTTCATCGGCAAGCTCGCGGAACAGCTCTCGTGGGCTGGCGCCCTGGCGAAGGAGGAAGCGGACGCTGCCGTCCACCTCGGCGGCCTCGGAGATGCTTTGGTAGCGTCGGGTGGCGGAGATCCCCGCGCCACGCACCTCCACGGCTCCGTCGCTGAAGGCGCGCTGGATCTCAGGGAGCCGGCCGTAGAGCAGGCGCCGGCCTCTGTCGATGAGCAGGATGCGATCGCACAGCTTCTGCGCGTCGGTCATGTCATGAGTGCTCATGACCACC
>JBBSMF010000294.1:0-3005 GCA_038233295.1 Candidatus Limnocylindrales bacterium
CCCACCAGGAACGACCCGCTGACATTGACCAGAAGCGTCCCCCAGGGCATGACGCCCGCGACACTGGCCGTGACCTGCCTGTCGACGAGGTACCGCGCCACCGCTCCCGCGAAGCCGCCCAAGCCGATGAGGAAGACCATGCCCATGACCGATGCCTCCGTGCGCGATACGTGGGTGGGTAGGATGCGCCGCCTTGCGGGGGCCGTCTCGGCGGTGTGACACGTGAGCTGGCACAGGACGCCTGGATGCTTCGTGGCATGAGCAGTCGCGCGATCGTCGATGTCCAGTTCCGGCTCTCGGCGCCGGCCCTTCCCGGCGGGGCGGAAGTACGCCTCCGTTCCTTCGGCGAGCGGTGGGTGGCGGTGGCGCGGATCGATGGTCTGTCGCGGTCCGGTCTGGGTATCGACCCGCGGCAGGCGCTCAGCGCGTCACTCGCGGATCTGCCCGCCTCGACCACGACGGTGCTGCTGGCAGACCTGGCGCTCCTTCAGCCCAGCGTGGAGATCGCACGATGACGTCTCGACACAGAACGGCTATGCGGCTCCGGCGCGGTACCGCCAGGCGACCAGCATCGTCACGACGCCCACGAGGAAGGCCGCGCTGTTGGGCACGATGAGGGTCAGATTGCCGAGCGAGACGCCGTAGGCGATCCAGAGCGCGAACCCGAACTGCAGCACTGCCAGATACGTCATCGAGACATCCCGCGATGAGCGCCGCTCGTGCATGCGGCGGATCTGGAGCAGCGGGGCGATGGCCATCAGCACGCCCCATGTGGCTGCGAACGCGCCCAACACCTCGACCATCTCGGCCTCCGGTGATGCGCTCGGCGAACGGGCCGCGTTCGCTGGGATCGCCAGGAGGAGCGCACGCGCGGCGCCCTACATCCTATCGACCACGGCGTCATGGGTAGTCGCAGATCCTCCGCGGCCCACGCTCAAGGGGTCACTTTGCGGAGCTGACCGCGTCCGATGTGTGAAGACCCGAGGAGCCGAAGAGCCGTACCTTCCACACACCCACCTCATCAACCTGACGGACCTGTTCAGAGCCAAGTTGGAGTTCGAGCGGCCGCGCCACCAGCCGGCAGAGCGCCTGACGCGCGCGCGGCACGACAGCGCTACATGTTAGTTTGTTGATTGACACGGAATACTCAATGGTCTAGCATCGGTTCATGGAAGTTAGGCTCGAACGGCTCAGCGGCGACGATGGCTCGGGGGAGCCCGCTGGGCCGACGCGGACCGGAACCAGCGCGACGTTCCTGCTGCGAACGGAGGAGCGAGCCAGCCAGCTCGTGCCGCGCATCCTCGAATCGATCGCGGCGATGCCGGAGCATGACGTGTCTGACCTGGCCGCAGCCCTGGATCAGGAGGGTGCACGGAGGGGAAGGATCGGCTGGCTGATAGAAGCCGCGCGTTCCTCTCGGGATCCCGCATTCGACACCGCCCAGCTCGAGCAGGCGGTGCAGAACGCATGGCTCCGGGACCGTTTCCTGGCCGAGACGGAGACCGCCTCGAGCGAGGCTATCGCTGCCCTCGGCCACTCCCGGTCGGCGAACCGCTCGGCGCTGGCGTACCGTTGGCGGGAACAGGGCCGCATCTTCGGTGTCCCCTATCGAGGTGGATTTCGATACCCTCTCTTCCAGCTTGACCTGGAGCGAGGCCGGCCAAGAGAGGTCGTTCGAGAGGTCCTCGGCATCCTCGGAGGCCGCCTTGGCGACTGGGGCACGGCGCTGTGGTTCACCGGGGCCAACGCATGGATCGAAGGACGTCGGCCCATGGACGTTCTCGATGATCCCCCAGCCCTGCTGGCCGCCGCTCGCGGTGCGGTCGAGCGCCCTTCGTTCTAGGTGCCACTGCGCGACCCCCCCGACCCGACGAAGCTGGATCCCCTGCTCCACTCCTGGCCGGCCGGGGTGCCGATCCTCCGGGTCCACTCGCTCGACCGCAGAGGGCACACCTTCAATCCCGGGCACGGCCCGCGGGGGCGCTTTCACCCCATCAAGAAAGGCGACGCCTCTGTGGTGCCCTGGCTCTATGGCGCTGAGGACGAGGAGGCCACACTCTGCGAAACGGTCTTCCACGACCTGGCGTTCGCGCCCGGCGAACGTATCAGCGAAGCCGTTCTGCACGGGCAGGCACTCTCCTCGGTGATCCCAGGCAGGGAACTGTCACTTGCGCTGCTCGCGGGGCTCGGACTCCGCCGGCTGGGTGTGGCACGAGCGGAGATCGTCGAAGGAGGTCCGACGACCTACGAGGCGACAGCACGCTGGGCTCAGGCCCTTCACGACTGCCCCGCGCACCCTGACGGCATCATGTGGATGGCGCGCCCCCACGACATGCGGCGCTCGCTGGTTCTCTTCGGAGACCGCGTCAGCCAGGCTGATCTCGACCTGCGGGATGGACCCCTGCCGCTCGCCTTCGGCCCCGGCCGAGCGAAGGTCCTGAAGACGTCGATCGCGGCGAAGATCGTCCTGGTCCCCATCGAGTGACCGACGCGCCCGTGTGGCCCAGGATCAGCCAGTACGTCCCGCCGACCGCCGGTCCCAGACGTCCGTCACCTCGTCGAGCGGCACGCCGTAGGCGAGCGTGCCTGACCTTCTAGGGAGCGCTCAACGAAGCCACCAACGGACGCCGACCCTCGGGACACTCACCCGCGCGATGCCCCGATCGGGATCTGGAGCACCCCGTCCTTCCGGACGATTCCGTAGCCGGACCCGGCGATGACGCCAAGGGCCAGCGGGCGCAGGATGGGGTCGCGCAGGTAGGCGAAGCCGTTGCGCAGCATCCACTGGATCTCGCCGATCCAGATGGTCACGCGGGTCAGCTCGGCGGCTTAGGGGTTGATCTCGATGCCGCGCAACTGGTGCGGACCCACCCTCGGGAAGCCGATGGGCAGCTTCAGGGTCAGCGAGCCCCACAGCAGCACCTCGCGCTCCAGGTCCTTCAGCGACTGCAAGGCGATGTACAGGAAGTTGCCCGAGCCACAGGCCGGGTCCAGCACGGTCACCG
>JBBSMF010000295.1:0-2997 GCA_038233295.1 Candidatus Limnocylindrales bacterium
AGGACGAGGTGCATCGTCCCGTCGATATAGTCGACCTTGGCGCGCTGGTCCCGCTCGATGATGTCCTCCGCGGTGAGAGCGTGAAGGTCCAGGCAGCGGGCGATGGCGGTCAGCGTGGTCACCGAGGCCGACTCGACGTCGATCCAGAGCCGGGCGGCCGGCTCGGCATAGGCCCGTTCCAGGGCGGCCACGTCATCGATCTCGGCGACGGAGCCGTCGGGCGTCCAGATGAAGCCGCGCAGCGGACCTTCGGGCTCGACCGGCTCCGTCGAGGCGCCGACCAGCTCCGTCGAGGCGCTGACCAGCTCGACAGGGTCGGTCCCCTCAGAGGGCGAGGGCTGCCTCCGATCCTTCCTCGCCCCCCGTGGTGTGGTCATCGCGGGAGATGATGCGCGAATCTCCGGTGCGTCGTGCGGCGTCTCGCATGAAGAGGGTCGGTCCGATGGCCACCACGAGCACGGCAGCGGCCACCAGGAACAGGCCGGACAGGATGGCTGCGGCCTGCTGACTGGCCCACGCTTCCAGCACGTCGACGACCAAACCGTCCTCCAGCGGGCGTCCCCTGAGCACTGGTGGCAGGACGGCATCCCGGGCCACCGGGTCGACAAGGACCACGCTGAGCGACTCGATGCGGCGCGATCCGAAACCGGTGAGCACTGCCAAGCCGACGGCCATGCCGGCCATCCGCGCCACGGTCACCCCGGCAGAGGCGATCCCGAACGAAGCGCGCCCCAGTGCCTCCACCGCGGCGGTGCTGCGCGGCGTCACGGTCAGTCCGAAGCCCAGGCCGAAGAGGGCCAGGCCACCGATGAGGATGTTCCGGTCGGTGTCCGGGCCGGCTGCGGCGGCCAGCAGGAGGCCGCCGATGCTCAGCGCCAGACCGACCAGGCTGAGCAGCACCGCAGAGAGGTAGCGCATGGCGAACCCGGCGCCCAGCGCGCCCACCGCCATGGCCAGGGCGAGAGCGCCCAGCACGAGCTGCTGTTCGTTGGGGCCGGCGTAGCGGACCCGGTCGACGAAGACGGCCGCTCCGATGATCGCCGTTGCCAGCGCATAGCCGGTCAGCAGGCTGAGAGTGACGGCTGCGGCGAACGTCCGGTCGCGCAGCAGCCGCAGGTCGAGGAAGGGGTCGCGGGCGCGAAGGTTCCAGGTGATCGCCGCAACGCTCAAGCCGAGTGCCGCCAGCCCCAGCTCGGCCGGACCGGGGAAGCCGGCGCCCTCCTCCCCCAGTCGGGTCAGGCCCAGCAGACCCGCCGTCAGCGCGGCCGTGAAGAGGCTTGCTCCGACGACGTCCAACCTGCCCCGGCTCGAGGTCCGCGGCCAGGCCGGCGCTGCTGCCCAGGCATAGACCATGGCCAGGATGGCCAGGGGCGCGCCGAGATAGAAGATCCAGCGCCACGCTGGCGCGAGCAGCGCGGCCAGTGGCGACTCACCCAGCCCCGCCGCGGCGAAGGCCGGACCCAGTTGAAGCGACTGCAGGATGGCCGCGCCGGCGAACGGTCCCAGGGCCATGCCCAGGAAGGTCAGCGCGCCCACCACACCCAGCGCCCGGGCGCGTGACGGGCCTTCGAACAGGTGGCTGGCACCGGCCGTGGCCAGGGGCACCACGGCGCCGGCCCCGACGCCCTGCACGATGCGCGCAGCGATGAGCTGGTCGAGCGTCTGGGCCATCCCGGACAGAAGCGAGGCGACCGCGAAGATCGCCAGGGCCATGATGAAGAGTCTGGGCAGGCCGTAGCGGTCCGCGGCACGTCCGGCCAGGGGCATCGTGGCGATGTAGGTCAGGGCGTACCCATTGACGATCCAGGACGCCCGACGCAGCTCCGTCCAACCCGCCAGGTCGGCCAGGATGGCGGGCAGCGCCACGGCCGTGATGAGCAGCTCCACCCCGACCAGGAGCGCCCCGCCGGAGAGCGCACCCAGCAACAGGATCCGATCGCGGCGGCTCATCCGCGCCTATCGTGCGGCATGCCCGCTATCGTGCGCCATTGCTGACCGAGCCGCTCGTGGCGACTCGCGACCGCCGAATGGCTGAGGTGCGGCGTACCCGCGGAGACTCGGGCCTTCGGATGACGGCACTATCGTCGCGACGCGTCCTCTTGGTCAGTTCACGCGCGGCCCTGAGCCGTTGGGTGTCATACCCCAAGCAAACCGCCAAGGGTCAGCGCCAAGCCTCCAAGGTGATGATCGTGCCGTCGATCTGTTCGCTTATCGGCCGACACTGGCCGACGAACCCCCCGGAAGACCGCCCGTTCGTCGCCTTTGGACGATAGTGCCGTCACAGGGCCAGTCGGTACCCAGCGGCTGTGGCCGTTGCCCACCGTCGGGGCGCGCGCCGAGGATGACAGGGGCACGCGCCGAGGGGTTGACGCCTGCTCCTGGCGCAGGTAGTATCAACGCCGGTTTATATGAAGGCTCGTTGATGCATCATGCGTCACGACTCCCAAGGAGTGATCCCTACCCGTGCCCACCCCCGCCAGGATCAGATCGACGCTGGCCTCCATCGCTGCCCCGCCGGACGACCTGCGTGACGTGGCCGTCTACCACAAGGCCCTGGCCGACCCTACGCGCCTGCGCATCCTGCGCCGTCTGGCTCATTCGCCGGGGACCGTCACGGAGCTCATCGGGCACGTGGATCTCTCGCAGCCGCTCGTCTCGTGGCACCTGCGCCGGCTCAAGGCGGCCGGCCTCATCGAGATGGAGCGCAATGGCCGCGAGGTGATCTGCTCGCTGCGGCGCGATGCCCTCGATCTGTACCGAGAACGCGAGCGAGCCCTCCTGGCATCCACGGGACCGGTCGATCCCTCCACCAGCGCGGCATGAGGACCATCGAATCGCCCGAGGCTTCGGGATCGCCCGCGACCGCCCTCGTTCCGACCGGCCCGCGCGCCCGCGTCCGCCGGGGAGCCGAGCCTATCGCGCGAGGTTTCGGACGCCTCGGCCTGACGCCCAACGCGCTGACGCTCATCGGCTTCGGCATCGCTGTCCTGGCGGCGG
>JBBSMF010000296.1:0-2990 GCA_038233295.1 Candidatus Limnocylindrales bacterium
CATCCCCGACGGCTCCAACGCGGTCGATGCCGCCGGCGCCATCCATTCCGACCTGGCGCGCGGCTTCATCCGGGCGGAGGTCGTGCTGGTCGAGGACCTCCTGTCCCTGGGGTCCATGGCGGAAGCGCGGCGCAACGGCAAGCTGCGCTCGGAAGGCAAGACCTATCTAGTGCGCGATGGCGACGTGATCGAGGTGCTGTTCAACGTCTGAGGCTACGCGACAGAACGTCTGGGCGCCGCATCAGGCGTCGCCCCAGCGTCGATCCTCCGGCTCGAGGTCGACCAGCAGGCTGCGGAAGCCCTCATCCTCATCGGGTGTCCGTGCGGCGTGAAGCTCGTCCACCGCGACCACGGCGGTCTCGCCCTCTTCCGCCGACACGTTCACGGCTACGCGCAACTGGCGGTCGTCGACGACCAGGAAGCCGTGATGGCGCGCCAGCTCGGCCCCGATGGCTTCGCTCAGCGTGTCCTCCTCGAAGCGTTCCAGGACGGCGCTGCGCGCTTCGAGCACCATGCCCAGGAACTCCTCCTCGTCGAACTCCGAGTCGTGGGACAGCAGCACGTCGGTGAACAGCTCATCATCGCCTTCATGCAGCTCGTAGAAATAGAGCGCTCCATCGTCACGCATGGGCATGGGATGCAGTATATGGCGCCCTGCGTTCCTCCAAGGCGCATCTTCCGGCTGCCTTGACCGCTCCCGAGATCGTGGTCGTCGGGGCCGCTTCCCGGGACCTCCATCCCGCCGATCCCCGCGGCTGGCGACTGGGTGGCGGGGTGACCTACAGCTCCCGGCTCCTCGGTCAGCTTGGCTTCTCCGTGGGGGCCGTGATCGGTCTCGACGCAGCGGCATCCGAGGCGCACGAGGTGGCCGGGCTCCGCGCGCTCGGCGTGATCACCGAGGTGGTAGCGCTGGAGCGCGGACCGGTCTTCGACAACCAGCAGACGCCGCACGGGCGCCTCCAGGTCGCGCATTCCGTCAGCGACCAGCTGCCGCCCCGTGCGCTGCCAGCCGCATGGCGCGAAAGCTGTGCGTTCCTCCTGAATCCGGTGGCCGGGGAGATCGGCGAGGCATGGGTCGACGCTCTGGCGCCTGGGGCGCTGGTGGGACTCGGCTATCAGGGCTTCCTTCGGACCATCCTGCCCGGGCAACCTGTGGCAGCCCGTCCGTTGGTCCTCGACCGGCTCTCACGCCGGGCCGACATGGCGGCGCTCAGCACAGAGGACGTCCGTGCCGGTGCTCCGCCACTGCGACGGCTCCTTGAGCGGGACGGCCAGCGCCTCGTGGTGACAGAGGGCTCCCGTGGCGCGCTGGAGATCGCGCGCTCTGCCGGCCGGTTCCGCCTGCGCTACGTACCCGCGGTCCGGGCGCGGAGTGGCACGGACGCCACCGGCGCCGGTGACACGTTCCTGGCTGCCTGGCTGGCGGCCACGCTGCTTCGCCGGCGGACGAGCGACGCTCGCTCTTTGGAGCTGGCGGCCATCTGCGCCAGCCTGTTGGTTGAAGGGAAGGGCATCTCGCGCGACGCGATCCGAGAGCGCAGCCGAGGACTCAGACAGCCGGACAGCTGAGCGAGGCGACAAGGCGTCGCAGCCGCGGCGTTCGGCGCTTCAGATCGCGCTCCACCCAAGGGAGGGGCATCCCCAGCGCAGCCCGGCGCGTCGCCTGCGTGGCCGCCCGCGAAGCCGCCTCGAGCGCCGCTACCGGGTCACGCTCGTGATGCTCGCGGTGCTTGGCCACCTGGATCCAGGCGATCCCGCTCAACCGGCCGCCGACCTCCGCCAGCGCGGTCCATGCCGCTAAGGAGTCCGTCCGCCGGCCGAGCCGAGCCAGCGTCCTGGCCCGCTCCATGGCCACGCGTTCGTGGAGCGGCACAGCCCATGCGTCCGTGGCGGGAACGGACGGAGCGCCCCTCACGGCAGCCTCGAAGCAGTCGAGCGCCTCAGCGAGGCGACCTCGACGCACATACGCGCGTCCCAGGCCGCACAGGTCGCCCGGATGCATCGCGCCGAGCGCCGGCGCATCGCACAGTCCCTCGGCCAGCACGCGCAGGAGCCGCGCCAGTGACGCGATGTCCTGGCGATTGTGACGAACCACGTCGGCCAGTAGCCACCCCTGGCCGGTGCGCAGGAAACGGAAGAAGCGCTCCGGGATCAAGGCGCCCGGCAGGTCCCCTGCTCGTTGGACCCCCGCCACCCCGGCTTCCACGGTAGACAGCCGAGCATCGGAGAGGCGGTGCCGCCACATCTGCCGGGCGAGGGGCAGCAGGTCCAGGTGACCGGCATGCACCGGCGGTCCGTGCCCGTGAAGCCGAAAGCGACTCTCCAGCAGCGGCCAGTCGAACGAGCGACCGTTGTAGGTCACCAGCCAAGCGTCGGAGGGGATGGCTCCGGCCAAACGGTCCAGCAGGGCGGGTTCATCGGCGTGGTCTGGCAGGACCAGCTGACGCACTGTGAACCGCTCCCCGTCCCAGAGCCCCAGACCGCACATGAAGGGCACGGTGCCGGCCGCCGTGCCAAGGCCCGTCGTTTCGGTATCCAGGCAGACGAGCGGCCGTCCGGGCTCCACGGGGTCGGGCAGGCGGGCCAGGGGCATGCGAGACAGAGGCAGCCGCCCGCTGCACTCGACCTCCACGATCGTACCGCTCGAGCCGTGGATCGCGCGGCCACCGATGGCCTCGGCGAGAGCATCGGCTCTGCGGGAGACCCGTTCCGGCGAGACGATCGCCGCGGCGATCCGGCCAGCGGACCCTCCAGCGGTCGTGGGGCGCAGCCGTTCCAGCCGTCGTGCCCGGAGCGCTAGAGCGGAGGCGTCCATGGGCAGCGAGATTGCGCGCCGCGCGCGTCAGCTAGCGTGGCACGGCCGGAGACCAACCTCGGGTGGCACGGCACTCGGCCGAGAGCACGTTCCGGTCATGCGCCGTCGGACCTGATGGCGTCGTCGCCTCGGAGCAGGCAGAGCAGCCGCTCCGCCAGCAGCCTGCCGTTCCCGC
>JBBSMF010000297.1:0-2980 GCA_038233295.1 Candidatus Limnocylindrales bacterium
CCGGCCGGGACACTTTGTAAGGAGTGGCTGCCTGTTGCTGGGTAGCATGTGGCTTCCTCACAGGGGTACGCCGAGATCTCTCAACGCTTCTGGAGCCGCCCGCGCCGAGACCGGCGCGATGCGTCAACGCCGCTGGGCGAAGGCAGGACGACGGCCGCTCAGTCACTGATCGTGGTGACCGTGGTGGGCGTCGTGGCACTGGGCTTGGGTCTACTCGTGATGGCCTCCGGTCCCATCACATTCAGCCTCGCCGGCGCATTCGACGGCGTGGTTTCCCAGCTGTCCACGACCCTGCTGCCGGCGGCCTCCGTGGCACTGGCCACCACGATCGATCTGGCAGCTGGTGCCGTGCTCATCAGGGTCATCCGTGGTGCTCCGTTCTCCTCGCTGACCGAAGCCCTGCTGGCTGGCCTCATCGGTGCCGTGGCCAAGGGCACGGTGCTGCTCTTCGGGCTCGGTGGCATCGGTCACTTCGGGCTGGTGCCCCTCGTCTTGGCGGACCTCGCCCTGATCGTCGGTGGACTGCTGCTGCTGCGGCCCTTCGTGGCGGCCGGCAAGCGCCCAGCACCGCCCTGGCCAGCGGCGGCGTGGATCTTGCCCCTCCTTCTGTGGTCTATGCCGCTGGTGTTGCAGCTTGCGTCACCGGTCGTGCCCTTCCTCGACGTGCTGCCCAACCATGTCGCGCCGCTGGAGCACCTTCGCGTGTACGGCAGCTACGAGCAGCTGGCCGTCTCGCCCTCGCCCATCTACGGACCGTCACGCCTGTTCCTGGGCTACATCGGGCTGGTCGGCTCCGTCACGACACTGACCGGCCTGCCGGCCACGCTGGCGGTGGCCGCGTTCGCCCTGCCGCTCAGCGTCCTGCTCGCGGCGGGCGGCTATCACCTCTGCCGTTCGATGGGAGGGCATTGGGCTGGCTATTGGTCGCTCCTGACGGTGCCACTGACGTTCACGTTCCTGCGTATTCCTGACGCCCGGGCCACGGTGCTCGCCTTCCCCGTGGCCGCGGCCGCCCTCGTCCTGACGCTTCCGGAACGGGGCGGCGAGGCACGGCCGCGGGACGAGGCCGCGCCCCTGGATCTGGGCCATCGCCCCCGTGCGATGCTCCTGGCAGCGACCATCGGGGCGACCATCCTCGTCCATCCGGTGATCGGTGCCTTCACGGCGGGCACCATCGCGCTGCTCGGCGTGGCCGGGTCGACCACTCTGCGTCGGCCGGTGCTGGCAGGGCTTCTTGGCAGTCTCCTGGTGGCTCTGCCACAGGCTGCCTTGATGGTGGGCGTCCAGGCGCCGGCGTGGGCAGCCCTGCCGGCGTGGCCCATCGGCCTGCTGATCGCCGGAGCCATCGGTACCGAACGGCCCGGTCGTGGCCCGAAGCTGATCACCACCACGGGCGCCACCGCAAGCGCCACCGCAGCCGCCGCCGCGAGCGCCACCGCGAGCGCAAACGCGGGCGTCGCCCCAGGTAGGGTCCGCCTTTCATCGACCGTGGTCAAAGCCCTCTTGGCCGGCCTGGTGGGCGCCTCCATCGCGGCCAGCCTTCTCCTCGGCCCGCAGCTCGCCAGCCGGCGCTTGAGCGGTCTTCTCTCGACGGCGATCGATCATCCGGTGCTGCTCCTTGGCCTGGCCATCGCGGCTTTGACCGTGCGCGACCGCAGGACCTGGCTCGTCATCGGTTCTGGTCTGCTCGTGGCCGCCGCAGCGTCGATCGTCGCGGGCGTCACCCCGACCGACACGCGGCTGGGCGAATCGATCCACTTCGAGCTGCCCAAGTCGGCGGGCTACTGGTGGCCATGGGTGGGTGCCGTAGCCGGTGGCCTGGCCCTGACCGCGGTGTGGACGCGCGCCGCCTGGTCGGGAGCACGGCGGGTGACTGTCGCCGCAGTCTTCGTGGGACTTGCGGCCTTGCCGCTGCGCGGACCTCACATCGAACCGTGCGGGGTCGAGGAGCATCGATACGCAGAATCGGCGGCGGTCCTATTGATGGAAGCCGAGCGCGGCTACTGGATCGGGTACCCGGATCCGCGCCGCTTGGTGGACGAGGATGGAGCAGCGCTCATCGAGGCCATCCGTCGCGAGCAGGACGCCCAGCGGATGGGGTCCTCCACTGCGCTGCTGCACGTGGTGCCCAGCTTCCAGCCGTGGATCGCGACCCCTCTGGGTGTCTTCGCGGGTGTCCTCGAGACGACCGCCACCGAGGATCCGGAGTACAGCCTTCATACGGTGGGCGGGAGGCTGCGCGACGTCGCGGACCTAGGTGCGCTGCTGGGCCCTGCCTTCTGGTACTTGGTGATCGAAGGCTATGGCGTCGAGCAGGACTACCTTGCGCGAGCGACGGCCGCGGGCTACGAGCAGATCGCGGAGGGGGAGGGATGGACGCTCCTGCGCTTCGCGCCGGCCCGAGCAGCAGCTGGGCTCGACTAGGTCGCAGCCGGGCCGGACGCCCGGCGCTAGAATCCCGCCCGTGAGCGACGACGCTACCCAGGCAGCCGGCTCTCAGCTGAGTGACGCTGAGCTCCAGGCGCTGCGCAGTGCCGTGGCAGGTGGGGAACCGCGCTACCTGGCCGACCTGGAACGCCTGGTCAACATCGACTGCGGCTCCTACACCAAGCCGGGGGTCGATGAGGTCGGCCGCTGGGTGGCTGATGCTCTGCGTGAACTGGGTGCGAACGTGGAGATCGTCCCGAACAAGCGGTTGGGCGATACCGTCGTGGGACGGTTCGAGGGTGACGCTGAGGGTCCCTCCGTGCTGCTCATCGGGCATATGGACACGGTCTTCGATGCCGGCACGGTCGAGCAGCGACCGTTCCGCGTCGAGGGCGGGCACGCGCTTGGTCCGGGCGTCACGGACATGAAGAGCGGGCTACTTGCCGGCATCTACGCCTTGCGCGCGCTCCGCGAGGAGCATGCCGCGCGTCTCGGCGGCGGCCCCGACGCCACGTGGCTGCCCTTCCGTTCGCTCGTCTTCGTCGCCAACCCG
>JBBSMF010000298.1:0-2972 GCA_038233295.1 Candidatus Limnocylindrales bacterium
ATCGGCGCGATCACGTAGAAGTTCACGAGCCACAGGGTCAGTCCCGCGAGGCTGGTCCACGCGACGAGCGCGACCGTGCTGGACCGGATCGGGGCGACCAACCCCGCCACCAGCGCCACGCTCGCACCGAAGATCGCGGACAGCATCATGTGCACGGCGATGCCGATCCCTCCTGCCTCTAGGAGTGACGTGCTGGGCTCCAGCGCCTGGCTGCCAAGGGCGATCCCGCCGATCATCCGGAGGGGCATGAAGAACGCCTCGCTGCCACTTTGGACGGTGGCCATGACCATCTCGAACAGGGCGAAGAGGATACCTGCGAGCACCCCGCCGATCACGCCATGCTTGGCCCACCGGACAAGGTCAGCCTGGTCGGGCCGGTGGGCTGGATCCGCCGGATCGGCCGGATCGGTTTCGATCGTACCTGTCTGCATCGGAACCTCTAGAGCGATCACCTTTGGTGGGGAGAGGATGAAGGCGTGCTTGGCAGACCGGATGTGACGGAGGCTACAAACCGCGATCCGGTTCGACGCCCTGGCCGACCCAGGAAGTGACAGGTGCGCGCAGCGGCCCCGCTCCAGGCCCGTCCTAGATGCCCTCGGCGCGCGTCCCCATGAGCTCCCCGCCGTCGACGCCGATGGTGTTGCCGGTCATCCAGTGAAGACGGGGCGACGCCAGCGCGATGAGCGCCTCCGCCACGTCCTCCGTGCGTGTCATCCGACCGCCCGGATTCTGCGCCGTGGCGGCCCGCACCAGGTGCTCGTGGTTGGGGATGCGGCGCAGGGCGGGCGTATCAGTGATTCCGGCGCGGATGGCGTTCACGGTGATGCCGTGCGGCATGAGCTCCAGAGCGAGCTGGCGGCAGTGGGATTCGAGGGCGGCCTTGGCCGCGCTGACGGGCCCGTAGGTCGGTACCACGTGCACAGCGCCCTCGCTGGTCAGGGCGAAGATGCGGCTGCCATTCCCCAGCAGGCCGGCGTGGAAGAGGTCGCGTACCCAGTAGACCATCGAGTGGGCCATCACATCGGCGGTCATCTCGAGCTGCTTTCGGGTGATCTCCTTCTTGGCCGGATCGTCGGTGATGTAGGAGAGCGTCGTGCCGAAGGCCAGCGAGTGGAGGAAGACCGCGATGTACGGCTCGAACCCTGCCGCGCGCCTCTCCTCGAAGCGAGCCCCGGTGTCCTCTATGACCGCCTGCCGCTTCTCCTCGTCCGCGGCGTTCACGTTATGGAATGCGACCGGTACGCCGTGCGACGCGACCCTTTCCCGCACTTCGTTGGCCGCCGCGATGGTGCCGCGCAGGTCGAGATGCACGCCCACCACGGGGTAGCCCTCGCGTGCCAGCGCCGTCGAGCAGGCCGCCCCGAAGCCGCTGCTGGCGCCCAGCACCATGGCCCATCGTTCGCGGCGATCGGTGGTGGGGTCGGTCATGCGTTGGGCCTCCCGCGCGGTGCGCGTATCGGTCGGTCAGGTGCGGCTCTCTGTCGCCCGGCGAGTGTACCGGTCGAGCCTTGTTAGTCTGAGGTGGATGGAGGTGACGGAGCCGGCAGCGAGATCGGTCGACGATGGCGTGAGCCCCGGCCGGACCCTCTGGCTGTTGAGCGCCGGTCACGCCGTCAACCACGCCCAGGCCGCCCTGCTGCCCCTGGTCTACATCGCGATCATCGCCGAGTTCGGGGTCAGCGTGTCGTCGATCGCCTTTTTGGCCGCGGCCGGCAGCTTCCTGTCCGGGATGGTGCAGCTGTCCTACAGCGGCCTGACCCGTTACGTCTCACGGCGCACGATCCTGTCGCTGGGGAGCGTCGTGTTCGGCGGCGGCATGGCGGCCCAGGCACTGGCACCTGGGTTCGTGCTCTTCTCGGTGGCCAACATCGTCAGCCGGGTGGGTGGGTCGCCTCAGCATCCCGTGGGCAACGCCCTTCTCGCCGAGCAGTTCCCGCCCCAACGTCGTGGCTTCGCCATCAGCGCCCACATCGCGGGCGGCAACCTGGGCACCGTGGCTGTGCCGCTCGTGGGCGCGTGGCTCATCAACGAGGTGATGGGCTGGCGTCTGACCGTGGTGCTCTTCGGTGCCCCGGCGATATTGATCGGGCTGGCGATCTGGGTGCTAATCCGCGAGAGCGGCGCCGACCGGGCCGCGGCACGGGCGGAGGGCAGCGTGCGGCAGGCATTCGGGCGCATCCTGCACGACCGGGACCTGCTGCTGGTGTATCTCTCGGCGATGGTGGGCGGTGGCGGTCGCGGCCTGGGCGTGCTGAACATCTTCGTGCCGCTCTACCTGGCGCTCGTGGTGGGCCTGGATGCCTTGACCGTATCGCTGATGTACACCGTGCTCGTCATCGGGTCCGTGCCTGGGCCGATCATCGCCGGCTGGCTGTCCGACCGCTACGGCCGCCGGCCACTGATCGTGGCGGCCTATCTGGCCGGTGCCGCCTCGCTGGCTGCCTTCGTGCTGGCTGGCTCCAACGTGGGCGCGCTGTGGGTCGCGGTCGTGCTGATGAGCATCTTCAACTTCGTGGAGAGCCCGCAGCTCCAGGCGCTCCTCGCCGACCTGGCGCCCCGCGGCATCCGTGACGCCTCGTTCTCGGTGTACTTCACGCTGGCCTTTGGGATCGGTTCGCTGTGGACAGCTGTCTACGGCGCGGTGATCGCCAGGTTCGGCGAGGCTCAGGGACTGCCCATCACCTTCTGGCTGATGGCCGCGGCGTTCGTGGCGGCGGCCATCACGGTCCTGCCCATCCGTGTCGAGGAACGCATTGCCGCCGAGCGCGCCGATGAGGCCGCCGACGAGGATCGCCCATGACCAGCGAACTCCCCGATCCCGCGGCCGATGTCGCCCACCGCCCGGGTCCTGACGACGCCATCGGGCGTGTCATCTCCCTGTCCGAGTTCGAGGGCATGGCGGAACGCCTGCTCGACCGCGCGTCGTTCGATTACATCGCAGGTGGCTCCGGCGAGGAGATCACGCTGGGCGA
>JBBSMF010000299.1:0-2953 GCA_038233295.1 Candidatus Limnocylindrales bacterium
GCGGAGGGTTCACTGGTGAAGAGCGGACTCTTCCTGCGCGAGGTCGTGACCCGACCGTGGGCCCATCTCGACATCGCCGGCACAGCCGACCTGCGCAAGAACACGCCCTGGGCTGCCCGCGGCGCGACCGGCGTGTCGCACGCCACGCTTGTGGAGCTGGCCCTCGCCGGTCGGTAAGCCCAGCCGCCCGTAGTGCGGTGCGTGCGAGCCTACGTGCGAGCCTAGCAGCCGCCCGCGCGCGGGCTCGCGGCCGGCCCATTTTCCGCGATCTACGGTTCGGGGCGGTACTACGTGGGGGAAGACTCCCTCAAGACTCACCGCTGCGCTTCGGAGGCTGAACTCTCACGCTCAGGAGAGGCTTTGCGAGGCCGCCGAACTCGATCGGGACCGCCGGATCGTCGCTTACCACCGCCCCCATCCGTAGGCGAGAGGAACCACAGGCCGCGAAGACGTCCGGTCGGTCGCCGCAACCACGCGCGAGCTGCTGCGCTTCGAACGGGAAGCGCAGCAGCCAAGATGACGGTCGCTCGTCCGGCGCGCGCTCGATTCGTGGAATTCTCTCGGAGGACGAGCAGCACGCCGATCGCCGAGGGCTGCCATCCGAATCGCTCCCGCGCGACGCGGCCAGCCAGCCGCTCCTTCTCGTCGAGCTTGCGAAGGGTCGCTTCGATCGAGGTGAGCTCGGTCTTGATCTCCACTACGAGCAGGGTACGGGTGGCGGCATGCCAGGCCAGGATATCGATCGAGCCGCGCTCGCCGAAGTGCGAGTACGAGACCTCCACTCTCACCTGCCATTCCCGATCGCCGAGGATCTCCATAACGGCTGCGCCCAGTGCCGCGTGTCCCTCGTCAAGCAGGCGGTCGAGCTGGCCGCCGCGCCAGCGCACGTCGGTCACCAGACGTGCGCCAAGGACCGCCAGGACGGCCTTGGTGGTGCGCATGGACAGGGTGTCCAGGTGGCCGCGCTCGAGATCCGATACGGTCGACTGACTCACTCCCGCCGCACGCGCCAAGTCCAGCTGGCGCCATCCGCGGCGTCGACGAAGGGCGCGCACAACGAGACCGAGCCGACGCTCTTCCATGAGCACAGCATCGATCGAGGCACTTCACCACCTCTTACCAGCTCAGCGGCCGGCGGCGGTCTGGCGGCGGCTACCGGCACCTGTCGCCCCGGGTAGGACCATCGGGCCGGTTTGCTCGGGTCCGCACCGGACCGCACACTTGCGGAGATGATCCGTAACGCCGCGCGCCGTGCCTCGGGCGAGCGCAGATACCCCATGCAGCGCATCCCGGCGGGCGCCGGCTGATGCCCATCGCTGCCATCGTGGCGGGTGCCTCAGGCGCGCTGCTCGGCTTCCTGGCCGACCGTTTGGCGGCGCGCTGGCCGGAGCACGAGGTCGCCGGGCACCGCCGGCTGGACTGGCGCACGGTGCTCGTCGCGGTCGCCGGCGCGCTCTCCTTCACGGCTCTCTTCGGACGTTGGAGCGAGCCACGCGACCTGCTGGTCCTGGGCCTGTACTTCGCCGCCCTCATCGTGCTTCTGGCCACGGACCTGGACCAGAAGCTGCTGCCGGACCTGGTCACCTTCCCGCTCATGGCCTACACGCTGGCGATGCTGGTGCTGGGCTGGAACCCATTGCTGGACGGCAAGAGCCTGGGTCTCATCAGCGGCATCGCAGCCGGCCTGGGGGCGCCCGTGGTGCTGCTGGTCTCCGATCGGCTGCTGGGGGGAGCGCTGGGCATGGGCGATCTGAAGCTGGCGGTCAGCCTGGGCCTGATGTCGGGCGTGAGCGGCCTGTTCGCCGGATTCGTGATCGCCTCAGCGCTCTCCTCGATCGTCCTGCTGGTGCTGATCGGTGCCCGCCGCATCGGGCTGCGCAGTGCGATCCCCTTCGGACCCATCCTTGTCGCGGCCGGCATCATCGCGGGGCTCCTGCCGTCCTGAGACCCGCCTGAGACTGCGCGTGGGCACACTGCCCGCGATCACGCCATGGGACGCTCGACGATGCGACGGGCCCGGTCATCGATGGCCTGCGCGAATGCCTTGCAGCGACCTCCCGGATGTGCCTATCATCTCTCCAGCCGGACGGAGTCGCGATGTCGTGCCCCAGTGCGAGAGCCGTCTCGGTCGGTACAGCGACAGGTCACCGCGTCACAGACTTGGAGCAGGCTTGCGGACGATGCCAACCTGATGCGTGCTCGCCACGGGACCTCCGTCACGAGGGTCCTGCTGACGCTCCTCCTTGCCATCCCCGTGATGCTCACTGGCGTCACCGTCCTTCCATCCTCGCCGGTCCGTGCTGACGACCTCACAGAGCGCATCGACGCCTCTCGCGAACGCCAGCAGGACCTCCTGCGCTCGATCGAGCGCAACCGCGAGACCCTGGAGCAGCTGCGTGCTGACCAGGACCTGGCCGATCTGGCCCTGTCCTCGAGTGCCACTCACCTTGACACCATCAACACGGATCAGTCCGCCGTCCGGCAGGAGCTCGAGGCCGCCACGGATGCCCTGTCGAGGGTCACGGCGCGCCACGACACGCTGGTCGCCGAACTTCGTCAGCTCGACTGGACGGTAAGCCTGCTCGAGTCGGAGATCGCTCAGGGCGAGCAGGATCTGGAGGCTCGCAAGCGTCTTCTGGGCGAGCGCTTGGCGGAGGCGTACCGTACCGGACAGACCAGCCTTCTCGAACAGATCCTTGATTCGAACTCGTTCTCCGAGGTCGTCACGGATGTCGATGCACACCTGCGCTTCGGGGACCTGGATGCGGAGCTCGCCCGCGAGATCGAGGCCGACCAGGACGAGCTCGACTCCCTCCGCCGGCTCACGGTGGCTACCCGCTATGGCACCGACCAGCTCCGTATCGAGACGATGGCCACGGCGGCTGAGCTGCTGGCCGAACAGGATCGCCTCGAGGCTGCTCGAGCTCGGCTTGCCGCTCTGGAGAAGGAGACC
>JBBSMF010000300.1:0-2949 GCA_038233295.1 Candidatus Limnocylindrales bacterium
AGAAGCGCACCGAGGGCGACGTCATCCGCCTCGGCTACGGCTTCAGCGTGCCCACCAACGGCTCGGTCGGAACGCTCACCTTCTCGCATCGCTATGGATCCCTGGTCAAGGAGGTCCTGGAGCGCGAACGATTCGACCTGCTCCACTTCCACGAGCCGTTCGTGCCCTTCCTGTCGCTGGAGCTGCTGCGCTTCTCGACCAGCGTGAACGTCGCCACGTTCCATGCCTATGCCGGCTGGAGCCCGTCGTATGAGTTCGGCAAGCGGGCGCTGCAGCGCTTCGCGCGGCGGCTGCACGGGCGCATCGCCGTCTCCGCCGCGGCCCGCCACTTCATCGACCGCTATTTCCCGGGCGACTACAAGGTCATCCCCAACGGGGTGGACCTGCGCCGCTTCGAGGGTGCCCAGCCCTTCGCCCGCTGGCGCGACGGCACCGCCAACATCCTCTACGTGGGCCGCTTCGAGAACCGCAAGGGCCTGCTCTACCTGCTCAAGGCGTACCGAGTGCTGCGCAAGGAGGGCTTCGATTGCCGGCTCCTGCTGGTAGGCTCCGGTCCCCAGTTGCGCGAGGCGCAGCGTTATGTGGCCACGCGGCGACTACAAGGCGTCGAGTTCCTGGGCCGCGTCAGCGACGAGGACAAGGCACGCTACTTCGCCACGGCCGACGTGTACGTCTCGCCGGCCACGGGGCAGGAGTCGTTCGGCATCGTGCTGCTGGAGGCGATGGCCGCCGGCACGGCCATCGTGTGCAGCGACATCCATGGCTACAAGGGCGTCGTCCGCCGTGGCGAGCAGGCGCTGCTGGTGCCGCCGCGCGACCATCTGGCGCTGACCCGGGCCATCGCCCGCCTGCTGAGCGATCCGGAGATGCGCGCACGGATGGGCGCCTCCGGCCGTGAGCGGGCCCTCCAGTTCAGCTGGGAGAACATCACGGCCAAGGTCGACGATTACTATGGTTTCGTGATCCGTCGCCTAGCCGCCCAGGGCCAGCTGCCGACCGGCTTCACCGTGGCCATCCCGCCCGACCCGCGCTCCCTGTCCCCCACGACCTGAGCGACCCGCGAGCCGGACACCAAGTATCTCGGAACTTCTATCCCAAACCAATAGCGCCTACTGGTATGAGTCGGTGCGCGCCATCGTCGATGCCTCCGATGTCGCGGTCGTCCGCACGCTGGCCGGCGTGCGGGCTGGCGATCGCACCATCCTGAGGTGCTCAAGGGCGATCCGGTGACCCGCTCTCCGGGCACGCTGGACTGGCGCATCGCGATCCTCCAGAACCCCATCGAGACGGTGGCATCGGCCGTGCCGGAGGGCCGCTACCTGCTCTTCCCGAGGAACAGGCGCGCTGGCGCTTCGTGTACGGACTCATGGGGCCAGGTGCCGTCGTCGGGGAGGCCGACGGGCTTGCGGCGGTGCTCATCGAGGATCCCGACCCGGAGCTCTTCCCACGACCGTCAGCGGCGATCCATTCGACGGGCTGCTCGAGCGGATCCGGCGCATCGTAGCGGGGCGCTGACAACCAGTCACATCAACCCAGTGACCCCGAGTCGCCCAGGGGCGCCTCAGTGCGCCGTGGCGCCGGCTCACCGCGCCACAGGCGGGCCGCTGTCATCACGACCAGGCTGAATGTCGCCGTGGCGCCGGCGATGAGCAGAGTACCCAGTCCGTAGAGCTCTCCGGTCGCCGCAGGATCGAGGTTGACCGCGAACTGGAAGTCGTAGTTCCAGGTCGGCAGCAGGCCCAGGTACGCCTGGGCGATGGCGTTGGGCAGGGGCAGGCCACTGAGGTTGGGATACCAGAGGATGAAGAAGACGGTCGCCATGCCCACCGCCCCGATCACCCACCGCCTCGGGTCTCGAGTTCGTAGGGCTAGGTAGGCCGGCCCGGCGAGCAGCACCAGCGCAAGCAGTGCCAGCTCCTCTGCCTGGAAGGTGAGCGTGGTGAGCGGCGCGCCGCGCAACAGCAACTGGGCCAGCGCAGCTCCCGCGGCGGCCACCAGGGCGATGGCCAGCATCATCCCCAGCGGCGATACCCACAGTGGCCGGCCGCCGACCGACACGGCCATGATCGCCCCCCGATCCGGGTCGCGGATCTGCCTCCGTGCCACCCAGGCGATGGCCAGAGCAGCGGCGAGCATCACCAGCAACGCCACGACGACCGAGTCGGCCACCGCCACCGAGCGCGTCAGTGGCCCGCACGCGACGCCGTCCGGATGGACCTCCGCGGTGCCGGCCGCCGCGCAGAGCGGCATGCGGAGAAGCCACAGCAGCGGCGGCCCCAGGATGGCCAGGGCGCCCGCGGCGCGTGCCAGCAGGAACGTCCGGGATGAGGCGCCGTGCCACAGCTCGGCCAGGAAGTAAGAAAGCGCCAGGACCGCGAAGGGCAGGCTGGTGAAGACGTGGTACTGGAAGGTCGCCCGGTCGATGCGCGCCCAGGGCAGCCAGAGGCAGGCGATGGACAGCACGATGAGCGTCAAGGGCAGGCTGCGGCGCGCCCAGGCCTGCCAGGCGCAGAAGGCCACGGCGGGCAGGGACAGCCAGAAGATCACCAGGTTGCCCGTGTCGTGGATGGCGCCCGTGGTCGAGTTGGCGAAGCCCTGCTGGTAGAACCAGACCGGCTTGAGGTCGAAGGGCCATGCCCAGAAGGGCGAGGACGCGGCGTGGGAGGCGCGCAGGTCGTCGTGGTACTCGTACATGTTGCGCGTGAGCTCAGCCAGGGTCTGCCCGGTGTGCCCCGGTGGCCAGGAGTCGATCAGGCGGTTGGAGATGGGGTCGTTCAGCAGGGCCCAGGGCACGTAGCTGGCGATGTAGACCAGGATGGGCAGCGCCGCGACCGACCCCAGGGCGAACAGCCAGGGGATGCCGCTGAACCAGCCGGGACGAAGCCAGCCGGCGGGAGCCGGCGAGGCCACTGGCTGCGAGCGATCCCTTGGACGAAGCGGCGCCAGAGG
>JBBSMF010000301.1:0-2940 GCA_038233295.1 Candidatus Limnocylindrales bacterium
CGGGCACGCTGGAGGGCCTCGACCGGCAGGGCGCGGAGGATGCCATCCGGGCCGCCGGCGGCAAGGTCTCGGGGTCGGTGAGCCGGAAGACCCACTACCTGGTGGCAGGCGAGAATGCAGGGTCCAAGCTGACCAAGGCGAATGAGCTCGGCGTCCCCGTGCTCGACGAGGACGGGTTTCAACGACTGCTGACAGGAGAGAAGGTGAGCGATGGATGAACGACGCACGGCGACGAACGAGACCAGCCGAAGCGGCCACCCGGTATCGGACCATCCCGACCCTGCGGACCTGGGATCCCAGCCGGCTTCCGAAGAGCCGGTCGAGCGGTTCGAGCTCTCCACGCTCCAGGCCGAGCAGCTCGTGGCCGGGAAGCCGTACCTGGAGTTCCTGCGCCGCGGGCAGCTGAGCGCAGGGCTCTACGTGCTCGATGCGGGCGCGGACGACCTCCAGCAGCCGCACACGGAGGACGAGGTGTACCACGTCCTGGAGGGCCAGGCGGTCCTCGAGGTGGACGGTCAGCAGCGCTCGGTGAAGCCGGGCAGCACGGTCTTCGTCGCGGCAGGGATCGCGCACCGCTTCCACAGCGTCGCGGCGCAGCTGGTCGTGCTCGTCATCTTCGCCCCGGCGGAGGGGTCGCGGTCGCGCTGACCGGCCGGCGGCTTGGCCTCGCTTATCCTTGCGCCATGGCCACGCTGTCACGAGGAGACGTGGAGCACGTCGCGCATCTCGCTCGCCTGGGACTCTCGGATGAGGAGCTGGCGCGCCTCGAAGGGCAGCTCAACCACATCCTGGACCAGTACGCGGTGCTGGCCGAGCTGCCCACGGACGATATCCCGCCCACCGCTCAGACCATCGAGGTAGAGAACATCCTGCGCGAGGATGTCGTGACGCCCAGTTTCAGCGTGGAGGAGGCGCTGGCGGGGGCGCCCGAGCGGAGCGGCGACCACTTCGTCGTGGCGGCCATCATGTCCGAGGAGACTGGATGAGCCGCGGCGAGCGCCCATGAGCGACACGGGGCGACAGACCGATCCCACCCGGCTGACGGCGTACGGCATGTCCCGGGCGCTCCGCGCAGGCGAACTCTCCGCGCGCGAGCTCGCTGAAGCCCACCTCGACCTGATCAACCGACAGGACGGTCCGATGCACGCCTGGCTCTCGACCGATAGGGAGGGCGCGCTAGCTTCCGCCGATGCCGCCGATGCGCGGCTCGCCGTGTCGCGGCGGGAGGGGAGCAGCGAACCCGACGCACCTGCGGCACTCCCCTCGCTCCTGGGCGTCCCGGTCGCGCTCAAGGATCTGGTGCTCCAGCGCGGACGTCCCGCCACGGCCGGCAGCCGCATCCTGGATGGCTTCGTCAGCCCCTATGACGCGCACATCACCGAACGCCTGCGTGAGGCTGGTGCCGTGATCCTGGGCCGCACCAACATGGACGAGTTCGCCATGGGCTCGTCAACGGAGCACTCGGCCTGGGGCGCGACCGGCAACCCCTGGGACCTGAGCCGCGTGCCGGGCGGCAGCAGCGGCGGCTCCGCGGCGGCCGTGGCGGCGTTCCACACGCCGCTGGCCATCGGCACCGATACCGGCGGATCGATCCGCCAACCAGCCGCGTTGACCGGCACGGTCGGCATCAAGCCGACGTACGGACGTGTGAGCCGCTACGGGATCGTGGCCTTCGCCTCCTCCTTGGATCAGGTGGGTCCGCTCGGGCGGGACACGCGTGATGCGGCGCTGCTTCTGGGCGCCATCGCCGGACGCGACGAACGTGACTCCACCTCCGCGCCCATCCCGGTCCCGGACTACGCAGCGGAGCTCCCAGAAGGTGATGACGAGGCCGCCGCGCTTCTCGAGGGAATGCGTCTTGGCCTTCCGAAGCAGTACTTCGTCAAGGGCATGGAGCCCGGCGTGGAGGCTCGCGTCCGCGCGGCGGTGGCAGCGCTGGAGGCAGCCGGGGCGGAGGTGGTCGAGATCGACCTGCCGCACACCGACTACGGCCTGGCGACCTACTACATCATCGCGCCCGCCGAGGCGTCAGCCAACCTGGCTCGTTACGACGGCATCCGCTACGGTCGCGCGGATCGCGGTCGGGATGTGCTGGGTGACTACCTGGCCACGCGCGGCGAGGGCTTCGGTGCAGAGGTGAAGCGGCGCATCATGCTCGGAACGTACGCGCTCTCGGCGGGCTACTACGACGCCTACTACCTCAAGGCACAGAAGGTGCGCACGCTCATCAAGGCGGATTTCGACCGAGCGTTCGAGTCTGTCGATGCGCTCGTGGCACCGACGAGCCCGACCGTCGCCTTCCCGCTGGGCGCGCGCCTGGACGACCCGGTCGCGATGTACCTCTCGGACGCCTGCACGCTGCCCGTCAACGTGGCCGGCCTGCCCGGTATCTCGGTCCCCTGCGGTCTCTCCGAGGGACTCCCGGTCGGTCTCCAGTTCATCGGCAAGGCATGGGATGAGGGCCGACTGTTCCGCCTGGGCCGAGCCTACGAGGCCATCACCACTGATGCCGATTGGCGCCGGCTCGAGCCGTCCGACGTAGACGCGCTCGATGACCTGAGCGGCGACCGTCCGGCGAAGCTCGCCGCTGTCCGAGCGGCCACGAGCCATAGCTTTCCCACCGCCGATATCGAAGTGATGCTCGGGGAGATCGACCAGCGTCGTTGACCTTCGACCAAGGCTTCCAACTACCTTCGGCTTCGTTACCGTCGGCGGCTACGCGACAGGACCGTATACTCGGCCGCACGCCGTCGAGGTCCCGATTCGATGTCCACCGAACCCGTCATCGCATCCCGCCAACGCCTGTCCGAGCGCGTGCGCACCGTGCCGCCGTCCGGCATCCGGCGCTTCTTCGACGTGATCGCCACGATGCCCGACGTGATCAGCCTGGGCATCGGCGAGCCGGACTTCACGACCCCGCCGCAGATCATCGAGGAGGGC
>JBBSMF010000302.1:0-2936 GCA_038233295.1 Candidatus Limnocylindrales bacterium
GGCGCGACCCCGTGGGACGGCTCGCTGCGCTTCGCGCCCTGGTCGACCTACACCTGGCGGGCCGAGGTCCAGGGTGGACCCGAGCCGGGGAGCGCGGTGCCCGGCCTATGGAGCGGACCGAGCGCGCCGGTGTCCTGGACGGTCGTGCCGCCGACGCCGGTCGCGGTGACGCCCGGTACGGCGACCGTGACCTCTGGAGGCATCTCCGTGCGCTTCACCTCGACCGACTCGCTGGACGCTGGCGCCGAGGGTACCTACGTCCTCGACGTCTACCGTGTCACACCGTCCGGATCGACGGTGGCCTCCGGCGCGGTGGGATCGTATCCGGCGGGCGCCAAGCGGCAGGCTGACGGTAGCTACGTGGTCGAGGACACCACCGCGAGCGTCCCCACGGGCACCTCTTACCTGGTCGAGGTGAGCGACCCACTCGGGCGGCGCAGCCCTCGGGTCACCGTGGCAACGCTCTGACGCTGGGCCTGCTCCGCATCCCCGACGCGCGGTCAGTACACCTCGTCATGGGTGCCCAGAGCGACCAGGAAGCCAACCTCACCGTCCCAGCGGAACAGGACGCGCAGGTCGTCGTCGACGCTGAAGGCCCAGTAGCCCGCGAGACGTCCCTTCAGCTTGTGAGTCCGAAGCAGGGGATCCTGCGGGTCGGCTCCGAACCTCGCTAGCGCGGCGCGCAACAGCTCATCACGAGGAGGACGAAGCTTGCGCGCGCGCCGTCGGAAGCGAGACGAGGCAACGACCCGCATCGAAAGCTCAGCGGAGATCGGCGAGCAGCGCGTCCATGTCCTCGTAGGATCGAGCGTCGCCCGCGGTGTACTCCGCCTCGGCCTCGCGCACTTCGCGGAGGAACAATGACCGGCGAGCTTCGCGCAGCTCGTCCATCTGAGCGTCGTACCGATCCGCGTCGATCAGATACGCCGTCTTTCGCGACCGCTGGAGGATGGCGACGGGCTCTTCCGATCCGGCCAGGCCGTCAAGGATCTCGGCCGTCCGCTGGCGAAGCTCGGTCACGGGAATCGTCTTCATCGTACGCTTGAGGATACGTTCAGACGTACGTGATCGTCAAGGCACTGGACGCTTACGGTGCCCACAGCCCGCGGCTGGCTTCCCTTGCCTCTCGCTGCGCGGCCAGGAAGACGTGCGCGTAACGGACGTCGGGTGGGTAGGTGGCCACCTGCGCGTAGCCGCGCAGGATCAGCTCCAGGTTGACCAAGGTGTGCTCGCCGGTCGGGCGGCGGATCCAGATGTAGCGCAAAAGGCGGCCGAATCGGTCGACCTCGGAGATGTCCCGCTCCAGGATGAGCTCTCCGCCCAGCAGAAGTCGCTGGTTCTCCGCGGAGGCCTCCAGGCTGAAGGGCTCCACCGGCGTGCCCGGCGCCACGCTCTCGGGCGTGTCCATGCCTATGTACCGGATGCGCCGCTCGACGCCATCCACCACGGCGCGGATGGTGTCCCCGTCCACGACCCGAACCAGCGACGCGCTCTCCGTGGCGCCCTGCGGCCTATCCGGCCAGGCGCTGGCCGTTGCCACCGGCGTCGGAGCGAGGAGGGAAGGCGAGGGTGACACCACTGTCGCCGGTGCTGCGAACGCCGCGGTCGGGCGGGCGCTCGCCACCACGAGCACGTTCGTGCATCCGACCACCAGAAGGCACGTCACCGTCAGCACACCGAGTCGAACAGTCACGCGTTGCCGGCGCATACGCGGGTCACTCCTCCTTCCATCCCGCCGCTTCAGGAGGCGCGGCCGCCAAAGGGTGGCATATCCCCTCCGGTTCGAAGGCGCTCACGCGGACGACATACTCGTGCGGCAGGCGGGAGGGGTGAGAGAATGCGCTCACTCATCCGACCGACCCCGAGGGACACGCGATGGCCAGCAGTGACGAGATCGTCGATCAGATCGCGGGCTTCGCCCTGTTCGCGGACCTGACGGCGCCGCAGCTCCAGCGGGTTGCCGACACCTTCGAGGAGCAGTGGCACGGCGATGGGGAACGAGTCCTCCGCCAGGGCATATCCGGATCGGCCTTCCACGTCATCCTCGAGGGTGACGCGCAGGTCGTCATCGATGGTCAGGAGCGGGCGACCCTCGGTCGGGGCGACTTCTTCGGGGAGCTCTCGATCCTGCTGGGTGAGCCGCCGGTCGCCGATGTCGTCGCCGTGCGGCCCCTCCGCTGCCTCGTCCTGCCTGGCCCGGCGGTCCAGGACTTCCTCATCGAGAACCCGTCGGTCATGTACCGCATGCTCCAGGCACAGGCTCGGCGCCTGCGGAATGCGAACCGGTGGCGGAGCTGATCGAGCGCCCGTTCCCGCCGGGCCTCTACCCGGTCGTCGTCGTCGGGAGCGGGGCGGGCGCCCTCCAGGTCTCGTACGACCTGCGCCGCTTCGGCGTTGAGCACGCTGTCCTGTCGGCCGACGATGCGCCGGGCGGGATGTTCTGCCGCTGGCCGTTCTTCCAGCGGCTCCTTTCATGGACGAAGCCGTTCGCCCCGGTCCCGCCCTCCGATCCTGCCTACGAGCGCTACGACTGGAACAGCCTCCTCGCGGAGGAACCGGAGGCACGCGGGCTGATGGCCGGGCTGATGGACGGGTCGTCGTACTTCCCGTCGCGGCCGGAGATGGAGCGCAACCTGGCGACATTCGCGGAGCGCACGGGAATCGCCATCCGGTTCGGGTGCCGCTGGACCGGAACGCGCCGGGAGGAAGGCGCGGACGGGCCTACCTTCGTCATCGAGACGACGGATGGCGAGTACCGCACGCCGGCGGCTGTCTTCGCCGTGGGGGTCGCCGAGCCGTTCCGGCCGCCGATGCCGGGCATCGAGCTGGCGGCCCACTATGCCGACACGCGGCCGGCCGCGCGCGACGCCGAGCGGCGGGTGGTCCTCATCGGCAAGCAGCACGCCGGGTTCGAGCTGGCCAGCCGGCGCGGGCCC
>JBBSMF010000303.1:0-2935 GCA_038233295.1 Candidatus Limnocylindrales bacterium
CATGACCACCTGGCGCTCGGCCATCATCATCGGCGTCGGCTTCATCGTGGTGGGCGTCCTGTACCTCGTGACCCAGGGCGGTGGGCAGGTCATGGACCGTGCCGGAGCGACCATGCTCATCGCGCTGGGAGTGGCCATGGCCTTCGGCTTTGCCATCGTGCTGCGCGGATCGCGCGACCTCTGAGCCGATAGCCACGGACCGCCCATGACAGAAGAAGAGCCTTCGAGCGACCTCTTCAGCCAATTCCTGGAGCTGCTGGGCCCGCTCCTGTCTCCGGACTGGAACGCCCTCATCCTGCTCCTGCCCTTGGCCATGGTCGGGCTGGTGATGCTGATCTTGGGCTACCTGGCCTGGAACTGGCGGCGGTCCGCTGCCCCGAATCGCTCACGCGTGCCGAAGCGCCGACCGGGTCGACCGCCAGCGGACGTGCATATGCCCGGACCCTCCCCGTGGCCCTTCGTGGCACCCGTCGGCGTGGCCTTGGTCCTGGTCTCCCTGATCTTCGCCGGGGACGGGCTGCCGGTGAACCCGGCACTCTTCGGTCTCGGTCTGGCGGTCGGCCTGGTGGGCATGGCGGGGTGGTACCTGGACGCCGGGCGCGAATGGCGGGCGGTCGAGACGGGCGGCCATGGCGAAGCCCACGAGGGAGCACTCCTGACCGGTGAAGCAGTGGCGCAGCTGCCGTCCTGGGCCGTGGAACCGCCTCCCGGCGTGCACATGCCGGGACCCAGCCCCTGGCCGTTCTTCGCGCCCATCGGCCTGTTCTTCGTCTTCTTGGGGTTGATCTTCGGGCCGGCCCTGATCGTCGGCGGCATCCTGATGTCGCTGGTGGCCGTGGTCGGCTGGTACCGCGACGCGGGCACGGAGTACCGTCAGGTAGAGACCATCGGCCACGTGGTGCCCGAGACGCGCGACCCATCCCGCGCCTGGCCGCGATCCGTGGTGCCGCTCTTCGGCGCCATCGCCGCCGTGGCCCTTGCCTTGACGCTCTTGCCGCTGCTCATGTCCGCGCTGCCGGTCGCCGGAGGCGACGGGGACGACGGGGACGGCGCCGGACCTTCCCCCGATCCTGCGCCGCAGATCGCCGCCGAGAGCGTGACCTCCTTCACCGAAGAGCTGCTGGTCGTGCCGGCCGATACGCCGCTGAAGCTCACCTTCGAGAACCGACAGGATGGGGTGCCCCATGACGTGGCCATCAAGCAAGGAGAAGAGTTCCTCTTCGAGGGCGAGGAGATCATCGGGCCCGAGACGATCGTCTACGAGGTGCCGGCCATCCCAGCCGGCGAGTACACCTTCGTGTGCACCATTCACCCGCCCATGACCGGCACGCTCACCGTCCAGTGAGGCTGCGGCGCCGTCTCCCGTGAGATCACCGGTGCGCCTGGCCGGGCTAGCCATCGCGCTCTGCCTCGCCGTGGGGGCCCTGGCCGTGGCCCTCGGCGTGGACCTGGGTGCTGCGCGTGACGGATCGCCGGGTGGGGGGTCGCCGTCCACCGGTCCGGGGACTTCGGTCGTAGTGGTCGCCGGCTCACCGCTGTTGGACAAGCCGGCCCCGGGCTTCACCTTGAACGATCTGGACGGGCAGCCGGTCAGCCTCTCTGACTACCTGGGCCGTCCCGTGATCCTCAACTTCTGGGCCAGCTGGTGCGAGCCGTGCAAGGTCGAGTTCCCCCTCTTCCAGGATGCGCGCGATCGACACGCCGCGGAAGGCATGGAGATCCTGGGCATCGTCCACGACGACTCGGCGGACGCCGCGGCCGCTTTCGTGGCGCAGGAGGGATCGGAATGGCCGGCGCTCCTGGATCCCGATGATGTCGCCTGGACCACGTATGGCGGCCTGGGCGTGCCGACCTCATTCTTCATCGACCGCGAGGGCATCGTGCGGGCGGTCAGCTTCGGCCCTCCCCTCTCAGGCACGTTGGACGACCAGCTGGCGAAGATCCTGTGAGTGCTTCCCTGCCGCGTCAGGGCGCGATCCTGGGCGCGATCGCGCTGGCCTTCGCTCTGCTGGGCTGCGCCGCTGCCGACGATCCGACCCGCTCGCCGCCCATCTCGACGGCGCCGAGCGACGGTGCGCCGGGTCCCACGCCAGTCGGCAGCCCGCCGGCCGGCAGCCCGCCGGGTCCCACGCCAGTCGGCAGCCCGTTCCCTTCCGGCTCGGTCGATAGCCCCTCTACCAGCCCACCAGCTTCGATCGGCCCCTCGCCGAGCGCGTCGAGCGAACCCACCGTCCCGCCTCCCGTGGGCGACCCACCGGAGCTGGCCCTGGAACTGGTCGCTGACGGACTCAGCGCGCCGGTCTACGTGACGCAGGCCGGCGGCGATCGTCTCTGGGTCGTGGAGCAGCCGGGGCGGATCCGCATCATCGACGATGGCAGCGCCCGCGAGCGCCTCTTCCTGGATCTGGTGGACAGCGTCTCCTGCTGCCGCGAGCAGGGCATGCTCAGTCTCGCCTTCCACCCCGACTACGAGGTCAACGGTCGATTCTTCGTCACCTACTCCGACCTCCGCGGCGACCTGATCCTGGCCGAGTTCAGGAACGACGGGCCGGATCGTGCCGACCGGGCCTCGGAGCGCATCGTGCTGCGCATCCCTCACCGCGACTACGACGATCACTATGGCGGGATGCTGGAGTTCGGAGCGGATGGGTACCTGTACGTCTCCACCGGTGACGGCGGCGGCATCAGCGACCCCGGCCGCAATGCGCAGGACCTGGAGGGCCTGCTGGGCAAGATCCTCCGGCTGGACGTAGACGCGCCGGGTGGCGAGGCGGCGTACGGCATCCCCCCGGACAACCCGTTCGTGGGGCAGCCCGGCCGCGACGAGGTATGGTCATACGGGTTCCGCAACCCGTGGCGCTTCAGCTTCGATGCGCTCACCGGGGAGCTGTGGGTGGGCGACGTGGGGCAGGACCGCGTAGAGGAGATCAGCCGG
>JBBSMF010000304.1:0-2915 GCA_038233295.1 Candidatus Limnocylindrales bacterium
CAGTTCCTCGCCCGCGGGTGCCTGCGCAAGCACCGCACCGTCCACGTCGACCAGCCACTCGCCGCCTGTCTGACGCCAGCGCAGGATGGGTACCCGCTCCTGCACCGAGACAAGCAGCTCGTCGGGCAGGCGGGTCCGGACGCTCGCGGCGCGAACGGTGGGCACCGACATGAGCGCGGCCTCGAGGCGGGCCGTTGGCAGGTGGAAGAGGTTGGGATGCGTTCCATGCTGGAGCTCCAGGGCCGCCCGGGCGACGCCCGGATCGGTGTAACGCAGACCCTCGATCTCGATCGAGCCCGGATCGAGGGCGAAGACGGGGGACGTGGTCAGCCCGTAGAGCGCGCCACCCGAGGCGAGCAGCACGAGCGCCGCCACGAGGCGGATCCGCGTGACACGTGAGGAGGCGCGCCTCACGGAGAGCCGGCGGCGTGCATCGCGAGGCTGTCGGACGGGGAGCGTCACGGTCTCAGGGCAAGTCCGCTCGCGAGAGAGCACGGCTCGGCCGGTGCATCTCGCGCTCCAGGGCCAGTTCCATGATCCGCTCGGCGATGGCTCCGAAGTCGTAGCCGCCTTCGGCGCACAACGCGGGGAAGAGGCTGATGGGCGTGAAGCCCGGGATGGTGTTGATCTCAGAGAGATACAGCTGGTCGCCAGCCAGCAGGAAATCGACGCGCGCGAAGCCCTCCGCGCCGATGGCCGCATAAGCCCCCGCCGCCAGGCCGCGCACGCGCTCGCCCAGGTCACCCGCCAGCTCGGGACGGCTGGTCGTGCGCGACACTCCCCGCTCGTACTTGGCCGTGTAGTCGTAGAACTCGTGCCCGGGAAAGACCTCGCCCGGCCCGAAGACCTCCAGGCGCTTCGGATCGTTGCCGATCACGGCGGCCTCCAGCTCTCGGGGACCCGCCAGGCAGGCCTCCACCACCAGGCTGTCGTCGAAGCGGAAGGCTCCGGCCAAGGCGTCCTGTAGCTGCGGCACCTCGTCGGGTCGATGGACGATCGACACGCCCACGCTGGAACCGAGACCGGCCGGCTTGACGATGAGGCGCCTCTCCGGGAGGCTCGCGGCGAAGGCCTCCAGTCGGGCCGACACATCGCGCGCGTCACGGGCGTGATCCTGAGCGCGGACCTCCAGCCAGGGGACGATGGGCATGCCCAGCGCGCCGACCAGCCGCTTGAAGAGCGCCTTGTCCATGCCCACCGCGGAAGCCGCCACCCCAGAGCCCGTATAGACGAGCTCGGCCGACTCGCACAACGCCTGGACCGCCCCGTCCTCCCCGAAGGGACCGTGGAGGGCCAGCCAGCAGACCGGCGGGCGGGGCCGCGAACGCAAGCGGTCCAGCGCCGCGCCGGCCGAGAAGGGCCCCTCCGCACCGAGCGCGAGAGGATCGTCATAGGCCGCGGCTGGGTGTGCCGGGTCCATCGCCGCAGATGGCAGCTGCCACCACGCCCCGGCCAGGTCGAGGAGCCATCCCTCCACCCGGTGACCGCGCTGCTCGAGCGCGCCCGCGATGGCCCGTCCGGATACGAGCGATACGTCGTGCTCTGCCGAGGGCCCGCCCATGAGGACGGCCACGTCGCGGGCCGTCATCCCGTCGGCTCCCAGCCGCTCCAATCGCCGGCGAAGACGATCTCGAAGCGAAGCTCCACGCCCCGTTCGCGCAGCACGACCGCCCGTACCTCCTCGGCCAGCCGCCGCACGTCCGTGGCGCTCCCCTTCTGATCGTTCACGATGAAGTTGGCGTGCTTCTCGGAGACCCCGGCGCCGCCGCTGCGCCTGCCTTTCAGGCCCAGCTCGTCGATCAGCCGCCCGGCCGAGACCTCCGGGCCAGGGTTGCGGAAGACGCTCCCGGCCGATGGGATGCCCAACGGCTGGTGCGTCTGGCGCCAGCGGCGGATCTCATCCAGGCGCTGCGTGATGAGGGCCGGCTCGGCCGTCTGGAGCTGGAAGATGGCCTGGGTCACGATGTCGGGCTGTCCCTCGGCGGCATGCTTCAGCACGCTCTCGCGGTAGGCCATACCAAGTCCATCCGGGTCGAGGCGCTCCTCCGCGCCACCCGAGCGCAGCACGGATGCCTCCAGGAGGACGGATGCCACGTCCGACTCGTGCGCCCCGGCGTTGGCCCACACGGCACCGCCCACCGTGCCCGGTATGGCCAGGCCGAACTCGAGCCCGGAAAGGCCGGCCTCCTTGGTCAGCGTAGCCGCCTTGGCCATGGCCAGACCGGAGTCGGTGATGAAACGGTTCCCTTCCACGCGTGCCTGTTGCGCACGGTTCATGACCACCAGGCCGCCGATGCCGGCGTCACTGATGACCAGGTCCGAGCCGCGCCCCAGGATGAAGAGCGGCACACCGCGAGACCGCACGAACCGGGCGATGGCGCGCAGCTCGAAGAGGTTGCGCACCTCGGCGAACAGGTCGGCCGGTCCCCCCACGCGCATCGTTGTGAAACGGGCCAGAGGCTCCTGGCGGGACGTCTTGACGCCGATGCGGCGTTGGATGTCGGTGCCCAGCCTGAGCGCTTCTGCCTCTTCGAGGCGACGGGGCGGCCCGGCCGTTGCTGGGTCCACGGAGACCGCGCCGCTGCTCCCGTCAGAGGCCGCGTTCACACGACCTCCCGGGATAGGCGCTCGATCCGATCTGGCGCCGGCAGCGGGCGCCGCTGGGCAAGGGTCCGCAGCAGCTCCGCGACGGCCTTGGCCGCAGCGGGTCGTGCCTGTGCCCGGCCGGCGGACGACATGCTCGTCAACCGCGCCGGATCCTCCAGGATGCGACTGGCATCGAGCAGAGCCGCCGCGTCGAAGTCCTCATCGGCGATGACCACCGCAGCGCCGGCATCCACGAGCTCGCGAGCGTTGGCCGCCTGGTGTGCCGCCGCGTAAGGGTAGGGAACCACGATGAGCGGCAGACCCACGGC
>JBBSMF010000305.1:0-2915 GCA_038233295.1 Candidatus Limnocylindrales bacterium
GGACCAGCTCGGGCGGTTGGCCGGGGGTATAGCCCGTCCCCGCCAGATCGACGCGCCCGTAGACCGCGTCGCGGTAGGCCGTGAGCAGGATGGCGAAGGGGTTGTAGCGCAGCACGGCGACGCCAGTCGCGCCCAGCGCAGCCTCGATCGCGCCGAAGCGGCCCACCGTGGAGTCGAACGACCAGAGCGTGGGCGAGAGAAAGAACCAGAGGCGGATGAGGTGACCCATCAGGATGCCCACGTCCCGATAGAACACGTTGACCGCCGAGACGATGAGCGCCAGTCCCAGCGTGAACACGAACTGCACGACGGCGATGACCGGCAGCCACAGGACGTTTATGGTGGCATGGGCCGGGAAGGCCAGGAACAGGATCAGCAACATCAGCAGCACGCCGAAAAGGAAGTTCAGGATCTCCGCCACCAGGGCCGAGACGGGCAGCACGATCTTGGGGAACTGCACCTGCTTGATCAGGCGTTCCTGGCGAACCACGGTGTTGACGGCACCGCCGATGCTGCTCGCGAACCACTTCCAGGGCAGGATGGCCGCGAAGAGGAACAGCGGGAAATCGGGCGTCGAGCGCCGGAAGATGACCGTCAGCAGGATGAGGTACGCGCCCATCTGGATGATCGGGTCGAGCACCCACCAGACATTGCCCAGGATCGTGTCCGCGCCCTTGCTCTTGATGTCCGCGTTCATGAGGTGACGGATCAGGCGCCGCCGTCGCAGGATCTCCCCGCTGGCTTCCCGGATCAGGCCGAGGGGCCCCGGACGCAGGGCGCTGCTGCGGAACGAGGACGGCGCCTCGGTGGCGGTCTGCATTGGCGGCGCCACGGTAGCATGCCCGCGATGGCACAGCCCCAAGCCGGCGACCCGCCCATCTTTATCGTCGGTCTGCCGCGATCGGGCACCACGCTGCTGGCCTCCATGCTCTCAACGCATCCGGCCATCGACTGCGGACCGGAGACCTTCTTCTTCGCCCGACTGCCGTCCGACCCGACCAAGCTCCTCGATCCCGCCGGCTGGCCCGACCGTGCACTCGACTACGTCGGCGGGCTGCGTCTGCGGGACGCTTCTGTGCACGAGCTGTACGGGTGGACGCGCCAGGACATCCGCGCCTTCCTGGTCGCGCGCCCGCCGTCGCTGGCGGCGATGCTGGAGTCTCTGACCGCCAGCCGGGCGGCGGCTCGCGGCAAGCGTCGCTGGGCGGAGAAGACGCCCCGGCACCTGGGGCGTCTGGAGCTGATCCGCCGTACCTACCCGAATGCGGCCGTCCTCCGCGTGGTGCGCGATCCGCGGGACGCGGCGATGTCCATGACGCGCGTTCCCTTCGCCAGCGATTCGCTCATCGCCAACCTCTACCTCTGCGCACGTGCCGAAGCGGCCGCCATGCCGCTCCTGACGGGCGATGCCAGGCTCCTCACCGTCCGCTACGAGGACCTGGTCCTCGACCCCGAGGCCGAGTTGCGGCGCGTGAGCCGCTTCCTGGGTGAGTCATTCGATCCGCGCATGCTCGACCCGGGCCGCGCTCCCGCCGACCTTGCGGCCGGGCACGAGTGGTGGAAGGGCAAGGAGACCCAACCGCTGGACCGGTCGCGCGTGGAGGCCTGGCGCCGGGAGATGTCCGAGGCCGATCAGCGCATCGCGGCCGTCATCTGCCACGAGATGATCCGCGCGTACGGTTACGAGGGCGCCGTCCGGCCACTTGGCGGCATCCTGCTGGCACCCGACGCCAGGAGCTTCGTGGCCGAGCATGAGGCTATCGCCTGTTCGCTGGCGCTGCGCGCCATCGTCGTACATCCGCTCGGCACCGGCCGTGGGCCTGCCCGTGACCGAGTCCGGGGGCTTCGGGGGCTGGGGCTGGCCTTCTGGCCGCTCCACGGCGCCGACCGGTGGGCTCTCGGTCGCGGGCCTCGCGTGCGTCTCCGCTCGCTTGTGCGCCTGGGGGCGATCCTGGCCCGGCGCCGGCTGGGTCGACGCCCCACCGTCTGGGTTAGGCCGCTCGAAGCAGCGACCGGCCAGCCCGCCATACGCGCCCGTCTTGACATGGGGACGCGCGTAGCGGAGCTGATGCTGCGCGTCTTGGCTCGACCCGTCACTCCCGAGGCATGGCTGGAGGGTCTCGGCGTGCGGCGGTCCGAGCGGGACCTGCGCTAGACTACAGCGCCGTCTCCGGTGGCCGCCAACGCGCGCCGCTGGACCCGCCTCACCGACCGACCCCGCACCGGTACACCATGACCCTTCGCCTTCCGAAGCTCTCACGTCCCCGCCGCCGCACTCCGCACGCCGATCCAGAGGAGCGTTTCCAGTTCTTGGTGACGGTCGGCTTCATCGCCATCATCGCGCTGGTCGTGGGCATCCTCCTGGCTGCCCTTGCTCTCAATTACTACAACGCGAACCTGAAGCCGGTAGCCAGCGTCAACGGCACGAGCATCATGCGTGACGAATGGACCTCCCGCACCGACTTGACACTCTTCCGGTTGGACCGTGCCCGGCGGCAGCTCCGCGAGGCGCTCGCGGCGGGCCACATCGAGCAGGCCGCGGCAGACCAGCGTGAGCAGCAGCTCCTCCAGGCAGCGCAGACCGCCGAGAATGCCTCCATAGACGCGTTGGTGGATCTGGTGTACCAGGGTCAGCTGGCCACGGAGCGGGGCCTCCAGCTCACCGAGGATGAGGTCCAGGCGGCCATCGATGAAGAGGCCACCACACCCGAACGGCGTCGCATCCAGGTCGTCTTCGTGGAGCCGGAGACCGACGATCCGGCGGCGGAGCCGACCGCGGAAGAGGACGCTGCTGCCGCCGCCACCGCCCAGGAAGCCATTGATGCGCTTGAGGAGGGCTTTCCCTTCGCTCAGGTGGCCCAGCAGTACAGCACGGACATCAGCCGCGAGAACGGCGGTGAGTACGGCATCATCAC
>JBBSMF010000306.1:0-2908 GCA_038233295.1 Candidatus Limnocylindrales bacterium
AAGTGCCCGAGGTGTTCGAGGTCGCGGACCTGGCCTATGTCGTCTCTGACGGACTACTGTCCGATCCGCTCGCGGTGGTGGATCATCCCGAAGTCGAGGCCCTGGCGCGGGCCGTCACCCGGCTGGAGCGACACGGTGCCGTGGGAATGACGGGAGCGCTGGCAGCGGCGTGACCGGCCCTCGTCCGCTCGGGCCGAGGCCTCACCGATCTACGCGGTACCTCTCGATGAAAGCCTCGTCCAGCACCCAGCCCAGCCCGGGCCGGTCGGGCAGGGGAAAGTGGCCGTCGACGAGCGCCGGCCGGTTCTCGATCATCTGCCAGAAGATCGGGTCGCGCGCCGGGGCGAAGGCTTCCACGTAAGTGCCGTGCGGCTGCGAGGCCAGCAGGTGCGAAGCGACTTGGGCCTCCTCGTGGTGGCCCAACTGCACGTCGAAGGCGGAGGCCAGCGCCGCGACCCGTCGCCACTCCGTTGGGCCACCGCCCCAGGAGGCGTCGTAGTTGCAGACATCTATGGCCCCCGCGGCCATCATCTCGCGCATGCCCACGCGACTGATCTCGCTTTGCCCGGCGGCCACGTCCACGTTGCCGCGCAGCCGCACGTCGCGCAGTCCGCGGAAGTCGGCATGCCAGCGGGTGGGCTCTTCGAACCAGCGGATGTCGATGCCCTCGGCGCGGGCCGTGGTCAGAAAGGCGAGAGCCTCGGGGACGGTGTAGCCCTGGTTGGCGTCGACCACGAAGAGGAAGTCGTCGCCAGCGTGCCGGCGGGCTCGGGCCAGGCGCGCCGTATCCACCGCCGGCGGCTCGGCGCCGATCTTGAACTTCATGCCGACCATGCCCTGCTCGTGCTGGAAGAAGTCGATCTCCTGCTCGATCTCCTGGCCCTTGGCGCTGTCGTCGTCGGGGATGTAGTAACCGCCGATGCCGATCATCGGTATGCGGTCGCGGTACCCGCCCCAGACTCGCCAGAGCGGCTGGCCGAGCGCCTTGCCAACGGCATCCCAGACGGCGGTGTCGATGCAGGCCATGGCCTGCATGGCGTACCAGCGTGGCCGCAGTTGGTCGAACGTCGCCGGGAGCATCGCTTCCCAGACCCGTTCGGTGGCGAACGCGTCGAGGCCGACGACGCGTGGCACGAGCTCCTCGTGAAGGATGGCCAGGATGCTCGACTGGAGCGGCTCATCCTCGTCGGCGTTGTAGGCCTCGCCCACGATCCCTTCCGAGGTGCGCACCCGGGTGATGATCGTGCAGCGGTTGCGCATCCGGTAGTAGCTGCCCTTGTAGGTGAAGGGCAGCGGGACCCGCAGCGGGATAGTCTCGATGCACTCGATGGTCAGCGACATCAGCGCGACCCGGCGTAGGCGTGAGGTTGACGGAAGGCCGGCTGGGCTGCCACCATGTCGCAATCGTAACTGGAAACGGTACCGCCCAGCCACCATCCGGTCTGGACTCATCGATCGAGCCTGCTGCTATGCCTGCCGACCCGAATCCTTTGCTTGCCGCCGGCCCGGCCGTCGACGACCCCGCCGAGCGTCGTTCGGCACCGCTGGCCGGCGTCCGGATCGTCGCGGTCGAGCAGTATGGTGCGGGGCCATTCGGGACCCTATACCTCGCGGACCTCGGAGCAGAGGTCATCAAGATCGAAGACCCGGGCGTCGGCGGCGATGTCAGCCGCTACATCCCGCCCGGCCGGTCCGGCACCGACAGCCTGTTCTTCGAAGCCTTCAATCGCGGCAAGCGCAGCCTCGCGCTCGATCTCAAAGCCCCCGCCGGGCGCAGAGTCTTCGAGCGGCTGGTGGCATCCGCGGACGCCGTGTTCAGCAATCTGCGCGGTGACCAGGCGGAGCGACTGGGGCTCACCTATGAGAAGCTCGGCCCCGTCAACCCGGCCATCGTGTGCGTGGCGCTGACCGGTTATGGCCGCGCCGGGCCGGACGCTCGGTTGCCGGGCTACGACGCGTTGATCCAAGCGGAGTCGGGCTGGGCCTCGCTGACCGGCGCCCCGGAGGGACCGCCGACCAAGAGCGGGCTCTCGCTGGCCGACTACATCGCTGGGTTGACGGCGGCCCTCGGGCTCATGGTCGCCCTGTTCGATGCTCACCGCACGGGCCGGGGACGCGACGTCGATACGAACCTCTACGACTCGGCCCTGGCCATGCTCAGCTACCCCGCGACCTGGTTCCTCTCCAGCGGCTTCGTGACGGAGCGACACGAGATGTCGGCACATCCCAGCGTGGTGCCATTCCAGTTCTTCGCCACCGCCGATGGCCACATCGCCATCGCCAGCGCCAAGGAGAAGTTCTTCCGAACACTGGCCGGATCGATAGGCCTGCCCGGACTCGAGGCCGACCCTCGCTTCGCTGATTTCGAGGCGCGTGGAAGGCACCGGGCGGAACTGCTCAAGATCCTGGCGGACCGCTTCGCCGAACGGACCACGGCCGAGTGGCTCGAGCTGCTGCGCGGACGCGTGCCGGTGGCGCCGGTGCGGTCTCTGGAGGAGGCGCTCGACGTGGATGAGCTGCGCGGCCGGTCGATGCTCGCTGAGTACCAGCATCCGATCTTCGGGACCGTGCGATCGGTCGGGCTCCCGCTGACGATGGGCAGCTTCGAGCCGACTTATGCGCCCGGCCCAACGCTCAACGGGGACGGCCAGGCCATCCTCCTAGAGCTGGGCTATGACGAGGCGGCGGCCGCGAGCCTGCGGGCAGAAGGCGCCTTCGGTCCCGAACCAGACGAACCCGGCGACACCCCGGACATCGAACCCCGCTGATCGAAAGGCCTCACGAAGCGCCCCTGCGCCGGCCGAGGACGCGGAGGACGCCGAGCAGGACCAGCTCCACCAGCGACCAGCCCACCAGCGCCACCACCACGGCTGTATCCAGGCCGCCCAGGAAGCCTCCACCTGGTATC
>JBBSMF010000307.1:0-2906 GCA_038233295.1 Candidatus Limnocylindrales bacterium
AGAGCTGATCATCAAGACGGCGGCCGCGGGCGGGTGGACCGCACTTCCTGAGACCGCGCTCGACCGGGACGCGCGAACGTCGCGAGCAGCGGACGTCCTGTTGCAGCGGCGCTGGGAGTACGCCATCACCGAGGTTTGGGACTGGTTCGATGATGTGGGCGCGGCGCTGCGCGACTGGGACCGCCGCCTCGACGCCCTCGAGCGGTACGCCATCGGGCGTCTAGGACGCGAAGCTGAGGGCGGTGAGCACGTGGAGCTCCCCGTGACCGGCGGATGCTGGGTCGTTCGCGCGACGATCCGGAACCGCGGACTCGTGGCCGAGCACCGCCACATCTTTCGAGCTCGATTCGGGGGGTCCGGGCAAGCGTGGCTGGCAGCTTTGACGTCGCCACGGCCGATGCCCGCGAAAACCGCCCTGCTCTGGGTCTCGGTCGATGGCCGCCGCCTCTTCCCGGCCCGCCTCGGATGAGTCGCGCGATCGCCGGCAGAGCCACGCTGGGCCGAGCGACGCCCGGCCGAGCGACGTCTGCAGGGAGGCTCGATGACGCCACTATCGTCGCGGTGCAGGCAAGCAGAGCCACCGCACCAGGTCCGGCGTCCCTTAGTCGGCTTGAGCCTCGCAATCGACGCCACGATCGTCCGATCGACTCGCTACCGGCCCATTCCGGCGGCGACCGGCCCGCGCGACTCGATACTGCCCAGAAAAGTCGCTCGATGGACGATAGTGCCGTCATCCGGACGCGCGAGGCCACGGCCGACGTGGTCCGGGCGCGCGGGGCCACGGCCGACGTGATCCGGGCGCGCGAGGCCGGGCGAGTCGCGCGTGCTGGACACCGGCGGTCGCGCCTGGATCATCGGCCCGTTCATCGGGGCCATCGCCCTCACTGCGGGCAACGCGCTGGAGCAACTGGGCCTGGAGGGCGGCGACATCGTCACCGGGCCGGCCGTATTCGTGCCATCGGGTCACTGCGTCTTCGCATCGCGCCTGCCCGTCGTGCAGCGACCCGTGCGTCGCTTGCTGGTGGCGCCCTTCGTGCTGCTTTCCGGCGCCGTCTTCCAAGGTCTCGTGGTGGAGTTCACCGGATCGGCGGCCGGATTCGTGGACCTGCCGGCGCTGCTGGCCGACCCGCAAGCGATCGCCATCGTGGTCACGGTCGCAGCGATCATCCTCGCGGTCAGCTGGATCTTTTACTCCATGCTCGTCTTCGCGCCACGGAAGCTGGCCGACCCCGGGCGCATCGACCCGGGCCTGGGTCACGCGCTACCTGGTCTTCCTGGCCAGCCTGTCGATCGCCCTGATCCTGGATGGCGCCACGCCGGTGATCGTCACGTGAGCGCGCTGCTCCCCTGGTGCCGCAACCATCTGACTGATGCCCCGACCCGACTCGGGCAGGGCCCATCGGCACCGAACGGGCACGAGCCATCGACCCCGGACGCCCGCGAGCCCTCATGCTGTCCGGCATGTCCGTCCTGACCGGCGCCACTCCTGAGGCGCTCCTCGTCGGCCTCAACGACGCTCAGCGCGAGGCGTGCCTGGCCACGACCGGGCCCGTGGCCATCCTGGCCGGCGCCGGCACCGGCAAGACGCGCGTCATCAGTCATCGCGTGGCATACGCCGTGGCCACCGGTGCCGTCGAGCCCGGACGTGTCCTCCTGGTCACCTTCACGCAAAAGGCCGCGACCGAGATGGTGCAGCGCGTTGCGGCGCTGGGGCTCTCCGGCGCGTCCCAGGTGGCGGCACGGACCTTCCACTCCGCGGCGCTGGCACAGCTGCGCCATTACTGGCCGCTGCGCAACGGCGGCCAGCCGCTACCCGAGATCCTCAGCGACCCCTTCCGCATCGTGGCGCCCCTCGCCCGACGCCTGCCCGGCGGCTACACCTGGACGCCGGCCAAGGACCTCATCGACGAGCTGTCGTGGGCCCGGAGCCGTCGGATCACGCCCGAGCGGTACGCCGAGTCGGCCGAGGAGGTCGACCGGACGCCGCCCATCCCGCCGGAGCTCTTCGCTCGTTTCTATCGCGACTACGAGCGCGCCAAGGCACGCCAGGGTGTCATCGACTTCGACGACATGCTCGCGCGCACGGTCGACCTGCTGGAGACGGACGAGAACGCCGCTGAGCAGGTGCGTGGGCGTTACCGCTGGTTCAGCGTGGACGAGTACCAGGACACCAGCCCACTTCAGCAGCGGTTGCTGGAGCTCTGGCTGGGCGACCGCCGCGACCTGTGCGTGGTGGGCGACGAGGACCAGACCATCTACTCGTTCGCTGGCGCCACACCACGCTTCCTCACCGGCTTCGCGAAACGCTTTCCGGACGCCCGGGTGATCCCGCTTCTGGAGAACTTCCGCTCGACCCCCCAGGTCCTCGACTTGGCCAACCGCCTGCTGGCCTCGACCGGGCGCACCAAGCGGCTGACCGCCACGCGCCCAAGCGGCCCCGCGGCCACGGTGCGGCAGCACAAGGACGGGGAGGAGGAGCTGGGCGCGGTCGTGGCGCAGGTGCAGGAGCTCATCGCCGGTGGAGTGGCACCGCGCGAGATCGCTGTGCTCGTGCGCCTCAACGCGCAGATCCCGCCCATCGAGGCCGCCTTCACGCGTGCCGGCCTCCCCTATCAGGTGCGTGGCCAGCGGTTCTTCCAGCGGCCCGAGGTCCGGGCGGCCGTGGAGGCACTGCAGCGCGTGCCGGCGAGCGTTGCGGGCGAAGCGCTGATCGAGGCGGTTCGATCGGTTTGGCAACGACGGCTGGGCTTCGAGGCTGACGGCGTATCGGCCGGGAGGGAGGCACGGGAACGCCAGGCCGCACTCGACACGCTGATGGCCATCATCGTAGAGGCGGTGGCGGCTGACGGTGCGGCGGATCGAGAGGCGATCGAGGCCGAGCTGGCGAGTCGGATGGAGGCTGAGCG
>JBBSMF010000308.1:0-2903 GCA_038233295.1 Candidatus Limnocylindrales bacterium
CCCGTTCGGCGCACCAGCGGGACGGTCCCGTAGCGCAACGCGATGAGCTGGCCCTGGCCGGACGGCTCGAAGCGCGACGGCATCAGGAAGATGTCCGAGCCGGCATAGATGCGGCGGGCTTCGTCGCGATCGAAGCGATCCAGCAATACGACGCGATCCGGGTGGCGCCGCGCGACGCCCTCCAGCTGCGCCAGCAGGCGCGCGTCGCCGGTCCCAAGGACGATGACCCGCGCGCCAAGGACGAGCAGGTCCTGGGCGGCCGCCGCGAGCAGGTCGAAGCCCTTCTGCGGATCGAGCCGCCCGACCATGCCCAGGATCGGACCACCGGGGTCCAGCCCGTGGCGCGCGGCCAGATCCAGCCGGTCAGCGGCCTTGCCCGAGAGGTCGTGACGGTCGTAGGTGGCGGCCAGTGCCTCGTCGGTGACCGGGTCCCAGATGCCCGAGTCGATGCCGTTGAGGATCCCCCGGTATCGATCTCCGCGCGCCCGCAGCGCATCGTCAAGACCTGCACCGTGCTCGGCAGAGAGCGACTCGACCGCGTACGTGAGGCTCACGGTGTTGACCATGTCCGCCACGCCGATGCCTTCTCGCAGAAGATCGACGCCCTCGGCAGCACCGACCGGACCGGGCAGTCCCAGCTGCCACGCACGCTCGTGCGGCACCCAGCCATGAAAGGCCAGGTTGTGGCAGGACAGGATGGTCACGGTCTCGCGGAGGGCAGCCGCCTGCCGATGCTCCCCGTGCTCCATGGCTAGCAGCGCCGGCGCCGCCTGCCAGTCATGGCCGTGCAGCACATCAAGCGCGGAGCCGTCCGCTGTCACAGCGGCCAGCGCGACCTGGCCCAGCAGGCCGAAGCGCGCGCCGTTGTCAGCGTAGTCGGCACCGTCCTGGCCGTACAGGCCTTCTCGGTCGAAGCTGGGCGGGTGGTCCACCAGGCGGATGCGATAGCCGCCGGCCGGCCCGTTCCAGAGCACCACCTCCGTGGGTTCGGTCGGATCACCGGTCGGATGGGGCGGCCGGGAAACCGTGATGCGCTGCCGCTCCGACCCGCTGGGCGGCCGCAGTCCGCGGTAGCGCGGCAGGAACACGTCGACCTCGTGACCCAGCGTGCCCAGCGCCCGGGCCAGCGCATCCACCACGTCGGCCAGGCCACCCGTCTTGGCGAACGGCTCGCATTCCGAGGCGACCATGGCGATGCGCACGCCCCGGATGTTAGCCGTGGTCCGCTTGGCGGCCGACCGCAGTCTCGCCCTGCCGGCTCGTGTAGCATGCCCCATCGTGCTGTTCAGCCGAGACATCCCCACCATCCCCTCCGCGCCGCTGCGCCTGCCCGCACAGCTGGAGGGCCTCCACCGGCTCGCCTACAACCTGTACTGGACCTGGCATCCGGAGCTGCGGGCACTGTTCACGCGCATCGATCGCAACCTCTGGCAGCGGCACCGAAATCCCGTTCCCTTGTTGCAGGTCCAGCGGAAGTGGTCAGAGTTGCTCGACGACCCGGACTTCATGGTGGAGTACCGCTCGCAGCTCTCCCGCTTCGACGCCTATATTGCCGCCAGCCAGGGTTCATGGCTGCATCGCCACCACCCGGCGACCCTCACCGGCCCGGTGGCCTACTTCTGTGCCGAGTTCGGGCTCCACGAGTCACTGGGCATCTACTCCGGTGGTCTGGGCGTGCTGGCGGGCGACCACTGCAAGGCGGCCTCCGACATGGCGCTGCCGTTCGTTGCCGTGGGCCTGCTCTACCGTCACGGCTACTTCCGCCAGACCATCGACGCGGACGGCCATCAGGAGCATGCCTATCCTGACTACGACCCCGAACGCCTGCCCCTCCAGTGCGTGGCCGACCAGAGCGGCGAGCCGCTCATGGTCCCCGTAGAGCTGCCCGGGCGCACCGTGCAGGTGGGCGTATGGCTGGCCCGCGTGGGCCGGGTCCCGTTGCTCCTGCTGGACACCGATCGGCCGGACAACTCGGTGGAGGACCGGCCCATCAGCCACATCCTCTACGTGCGCGGCCGCGAGATGCGACTGCACCAGGAGCTCGTCCTGGGCGTCGGCGGCGTGCGTGCCCTGCGCACCCTGGGCATCGCGCCTGCGGCATGGCATCTCAACGAGGGCCACTCCGCGTTCATGCTCGTGGAGCAGACCCGCGAGCTCGTCGCCGCGGGGCTCTCGCTCGAGGATGCCTTCGCGCGGGTACGCAGCGGGTCGGTGTTCACCATCCACACGCCCGTCTCGGCCGGCAACGAGCGCTTCGACACGGAGCTGATCCGGCGCACCGCAGAACCCGTGACCTCGGGCGTCGATCTCGATCTGGAGCGCATCCTGGAGCTCGGTCGGGGCGTGGACGGTGACCCTGGCCAGTTCGACATGACGGCCTTCTCGCTGCGCCTCACCAGCGGCGCCAACGCGGTCAGCCAGCTCCATGCCGAGACGGCCAACGCGACCTGGTCAGACGTCGTCGACCGGCCCATCCTGGGCATCACCAACGGCGTGCACGCGCCCAGCTGGCTAGGCCGGCCGATCCGCGACCTGTACGCACGGCTGGGCGTGGAACTTGACTTCTTCGACGCGGACCTGCCTGAGGACCGTTTCTGGGAGCGCCTGGATGCGATCGACGACGCGCGCCTCTGGGAAGCGCATCAGCGGCAGAAGCTGGAGCTGGCCTACTTCGCACGGGGCCGGCTGCGCAGCCAGTTCGCCCGGCATGGCGAGCCACCGGCGGCCTTGGCGCGATTGGCCGAGGCCCTCGACCCGGACGTGCTGACCATCGGCTTCGCGCGTCGCTTCGCGACATACAAGCGAGCGGCGCTGCTGTTCGCCGATGAGGACCGCCTGGCGCGGCTGCTGCACGACCCGCTGCGGCCGGTGCAGATCGTCTTCGCCGGCAAGGCCCATCCCGC
>JBBSMF010000309.1:0-2892 GCA_038233295.1 Candidatus Limnocylindrales bacterium
AGCGCTCCTGCCCTACGCGCCACAACACCTGCGGCCATAGCTCGCCGGGAGCTGTCCGAGTTCAGGACGGACTGACGTGGATCTCATCCTGCTGGTGGTGGCGCTGATCGTCATCCTCCTCGGGGCCGAGCTCTTCACCAACGGCATCGAATGGTTCGGACGGAAGCTGGACCTCGCCGAGGGAGCCGTCGGCAGCGTGTTGGCTGCCGTGGGGACGGCGTTGCCGGAGACGCTCATCCCGATCGTCGCCATCCTGCTGCCGGCAGCCGGTTCGTCCGAGGATGCGCACGGTGTCGGCGTCGGAGCGATCCTTGGAGCGCCGTTCATGCTGGCTACGCTGGCGATGTTCGTGACGGGCACGGCGGTGGTCGTCCAGGCGCGGAAGCGGCCCACTGGGGACCGGATGCTGGTCAACACGAACGTGCTTGGCAAGGACGTCCGGTACTTCTTCTTGGCTTACGGCGTGGCTATCGCCTCGGCCTTCCTGCCCGTGGGTGCCGACCTCCTCCGCTACGGCGCGGCGGCCGCCTTGCTCGTTACCTATGCCGTGTATGTCCGGGCCCACTTCGCTGCTGACGCGGAGGGGGAGGCCTCCGAACTGGCGCCACTCCGTTTCCATCGACTGGACCGGCCGGGCCGTGCGACGGACCCCGATACGCCACGTCTGCGGGTCGTGAATCTTCAGGTACTTGCCGCCCTTGGCCTCATCCTTATCGGAGCCGTGGTCTTCGTCGACGCGGTGCAGCACCTCGCGGTCCAGTTGAACGTACCGCCCACCCTACTCGCGCTCGTGATAGCGCCCATCGCCACGGAGTTGCCGGAGAAGTTCAACAGCCTTCTCTGGGTGCGACAGGGAAAGGACACCCTGGCGATGGGCAACATCACCGGGGCGATGGTGTTCCAGTCGTGCATCCCTACCACCGTCGCGCTGCTCTTTGCCGCGGACGCCTGGAAGGTGGACCTGTCGTCATCGGAATCCCTCATCACGTTCGCCTCGGCCGGCATCGCCTTCGTCTCGACGGCGGTGATCTTCCTGCCCATGATGCGCAGGCACGTGCTCCACGGACGCGGTCTCATGCTGGGCGGCGTGCTCTACGGGGCGTACCTCAGCCTGGTGGTAGCACACTTGGTGGGCGTCTTCTGATGCGGACTATAATCAGCCTCGCATGTTGACCGAGAAGCCAGTCACCGCACCACTCCCGGCAACGGGCGTACGGCCTCCCGGAACGGACGTCGTCTGCTGGATGGGCGGCGAGTTCATCCCCCTCGCCGAGGCCAAGATCGGGGTGATGACCCACGGCTTCCTCTATGGGACGGCCACCTTCGAGGGGATCCGGGCCTACTGGAACGAGGAGCAGGGCCAGCTCTTTGGGCTGAAACTGCGCGAACACTTCCGCCGCCTGACGGACTCGGCGAAGCTGCTCCTGATGGAGCCGCCGCTGCCGGTGGATGAGCTGGTCACGCTCACCGCTGAGCTGTTGCGCCGTAATGGCTTCCGCCAAGACACCTATATCCGACCGACCCTCTACAAGTCGACCGAGGCGATCGGTGTACGCCTTCACCGGCTGGAGCGCGAGATGGTCATCTTCGCGGTGCCGTTCGGGGAGTACATCGCCATAGACCGCGGCATATCCGCACAGACCGTCTCCTGGCGGCGCAACAGCGACCTGGCCATCCCGGCGCGTGCCAAGATCACGGGCGCGTACGCCAATAGCGCCTTCTCCAAGAGCGAGGCTCAGCTCAACGGCTACGACGAGGCCATCGTCCTGACCCACGACGGGCACGTCTCGGAGGGCAGCGCGGAGAACATCTTCATGGTCCGCGATGGCGTGCTCATGACGCCCGGTGTCAGCGATGACATCCTGGAGGGTGTGACCCGTGCCGGCATGATGGAGCTGGCCGCGAGGGAGCTGGGCGTGACCACGCTGGTGCGCAGCATCGACCGTTCCGAGCTGTACATCGCCGATGAGGTCTTCCTGTGTGGCACGGGCGCGCAACTCTCGCCGGTCACCTCGATCGACCACCGCACGGTCGGCGACGGCACCGTAGGCCCCATCACGAAGGCCCTGGCCACGCTGTACTTCGACGCGGTGCGCGGCCGTCTACCCGCCTACTCGCACTGGCTGACCCCGGTCTACTGAGTACCGGGCGCACTCATAGAGCGCTCGATCAGGGTACGGCTGTCTCGGTCCCGGCGATGACCACGAAGTCGGCTGTCTGCGCCGGATCGTCGGCTGTCTCCGCCGTGACGCCGAAGGTCTCCTCCAGCACGGCCAGCGTCTCGGGCATGTCCTCGCCCGCACCGTTGTAGACGGTGATCACGGTGTCCGTGTAGGTCGGCGCGTCGGCGCGGCCGCCGCCCTCGAGAGGCACGCTGGCAGCGATGCCCAGCGCGTCCAGCGCCTCCGCGATGCGCGTGCTCCGCGTGTTGACGCCCTCCGTGCCGTTCAGGACGCTTACCGTGGCGCCTTCGGCAGCCAGACGCTCGCGTCTCACGGCGGCCGCGGCCGTCTCGGTGAAGATGCTCGCGACCGCACTCCGTATGGCCGGCACGTTGGCCCGCAGCTCATATAGGCCAGTTCCCGGACACGGGTAGCACTCCGTGGAGTAGGTCGGGGCGGCCAGGGTCAATGACACCCGCTGGTCCACGTCCACGTCCTGGGCCAGGGAGATGAGACGAGGGAAGAGCTCGGGCGGGATGTCCGTCTTGACGCTCTGGCGGAACGTCGAAAGCAGGCGCTCCAGCACCCCTGGGGCCAGGAGCTCACTGAGGTCCGTCTGCTGGCGCAGCGACGTGATGACGCGCTGCTGCCGCTCTGATCGGTCGAAATCGTTCGTCTCGTGGCGCGCCCGGGCGAAGGACAGGGCCTCAGCGCCGTCCATGTGCTGGAT
>JBBSMF010000310.1:0-2889 GCA_038233295.1 Candidatus Limnocylindrales bacterium
GAGATCTGCGAGAAGCGCATGACCTGCATGGCGACGTATCCCAAAAAGGCGATGACCAGCAACGACAGCAGCGCCGACACGATGATGCCCCGCGTGAGGGTCAGACCGCGCCGTGGTGCGGCGAGTGGCCGCGGCGGCGCGACCGTGACAGCCTCCGCTCGCCGCAGGCTGGCCGTCTCCGCGCGCCAGCGGCCCAACATCTCGTCGGGGTCCAGACCCAGGTAGACCGCATAGTTACGCAGAAAGCCCTTGGTGTAGACCGCGCCCGGGAGATCCCCATAGTCACCCGCCTCGAGCGCGTCCAGATGCTTGGCGCGGATCTTGGTATCCCGCTCTGCCCGGTAGATATCGACGCCCTTGCGCTCTCGAGCGACGCGCAGCATCTCACCGAGCGCTGGAGCCGGGATAGCATCTATCGGCAGGACGCCGTCCCTACCGATCCGTCGGCCGCCGACCCGGAGCTGGTGACGAGCAGTCATCGGTCGGAGGTGCCTCTCAGCGATGGTCCACGCCGGCCCGCCGCAGGGCCGGTCCCTGCGGACAGGATACGCGTTCCGGACCGACGGCTCCACAGTGGGGTTTGCCGGTGCCGGCCGGCAACAGGCAGCGCTTGCACGCCGCCATGTTCACATATCCTCGACATCCTCGGGGCCGCGGATCCAATTGTCAGGACCGTAGACCTGGCGAGGCACGGCTGGGTTGCGCGGGTCCTGCGGGCCCACGATGCCGAAGCGCTCCAGCTCCTCCATGAGTCGACTGGCCCGATTGAAACCGACCTTGAGCTTGGTCTGCATCATGGATGTGCTGGCCTTGCCGGTCTGCATCACCAGTTCGGCCGCGCGGGCCGTCAGCTCGTCCTCGACCATCCTGGCCAGCCAGGCGAACTGCCCGCCGCCGCCATCCTCCTCCTCAGCAGCCGCCAGGAGCTCCGGGTCGTACATCGGTTCGGGTGCCTGCTCGCGCCAGTGGTCGGTCACTGCGCGGACCTCATCGTCGGACACGAAGACGCCCTGCAGCCGGACAGGCCGGGGCAGGTCCGCCGGCTGGTAGAGCATGTCGCCGCGCCCGATGAGGTCTTCCGCGCCGGGCTGATCCAGGACCGTGCGGGAATCCACGTTGGAGGACATGGCGAAGGCGATGCGGCTGGGCACGTTGGCCTTGATGAGCCCCGTGACCACGTTCACGCTAGGCCGCTGCGTGGCCAATACCAGGTGGATGCCCACGGCCCGCGCCTTCTGGGCGATCTTGACCACCGGGTCCTCGACCTTGCGGCCCTCGCGCATGATCAGGTCGGCCAGCTCGTCGATGACCACCACGATGTACGGCAGTCGCTCCGCCCGGGATACGCGACTGGAGGCATTGAAGGCGGTGATATTGCGTTCACCGCGGGCCGCCAGCTGCTTGTAGCGGTCCTCCATCTGGTGCACGGCCCAGTTCAGCGCCGCGCGTGCGTGCGCGGCCTCCACGATCACGCTGGTCTTGAGGTGCGGCAGCGCGTCATAGGGCGCCAGCTCCACGCGCTTCAGATCGATCAGCACGAACTGGACCTCGTCCGGACGGGCGCGCATCAGGATGCTCGTGATGAGCGCGTTGACGCAGACGCTCTTGCCCGAGCCGGTGGCGCCGGCGATGAGCAGATGCGGCATCTTGGCCAGATCCACGGCGTAGGCCTTGCCCGAGACGTCACGCCCCAGGGCGAAGGTCAGCTTGCCCGTGGCGTCGGCCATCCCCGAGTCTTCGTAGAGGCTACGGAACGAGACCACCTCCGAGGAGTGGTTGGGTATCTCGATGCCCACCACATCGCGCCCCGGGATGGGCGCCTCGATCCGGATGCTCCGTGCTGCCAGGGCCATGGCCAGGTCATCGGCCAGTCCCTCGATGCGTGACAGCTTGATGCGAACATCCGGCTTGACCTCGTACTGCGTCACCACGGGGCCTGTGTTGACGGCCACCACCTGTGCCGGTATCTGGAAGCTGCGCAGCTTCTCCTCGATGATGCGGATGTTGCGGTCATGGTCCAGACGTGCGCCCGTGACCTTCGGGATGACGGCGTCGAGCGACTTGACGGCCGGCAGCGACCATGGTCGATCGTGCAGTGGGGTAGGAGCATCTTCCTGCGTGGCGGCGGCGTCAGCCATGGCCGCGCCCGTGCCGCGCGCTCCGCCGGAGGCCGAGGGGATACCCGCCGCTCCAGATGGCGCTCCGCTCTGCCCAGTGCCGGTCGCTGACCAGACCGTCTGGCTCATCGGTGCGGGGCTGGAGATAGGCAACGGCATCTCCTCGCGTGCGTCCGGGCCACCCGATCGGGCGTCCTCGGATGCTGCGTCCCGGCCGCCTCGCCGCCCTCGACCGTTGCTGCCTGGGGCGGCAGCGCCCCGTGACCGGCCGGACTCGTCAGCGCCGGGAGGGACATCGACAGCGGTCGGGCCGCCGCGCGCCTCGGAAGCCCACCGTGAACGCCTTGGCAGCGCGCCGTAGACGACGCGTCCCCCCACTGCTACGGGACGCACCAGAGCACGCAGCGTGAGATCGAACATCAGCAGGACGCCACCGACGAGGATCCCGATGAGCACCACGGCAGCGCCAGCCGGGCTGACCAGATCTGCCAGTGCAGCACTCAGCGCCTGGCCGACCACCCCGCCGCCTTGACGTAGGGCATCCGGCTCCCCTCCCCCGCCCCTCAATAGGTGGATGAGCCCCTCGCCGCCCAGGAACACCAGCAGTCCGCCGATGACGATCACGCCCCAACCATTGCCGAGGCCGGGAGCGCGCTCCACGAAGGCCCCGGCCAGGATGAGCAGCACCGCGAGCAGCCAGGAGCCCTGGCCGAAGGCCGGCCGCAGGAAGTCGTCGACGTAGCGATTCAGCAGCCCCGCCTCGGGCAGCAAC
>JBBSMF010000311.1:0-2866 GCA_038233295.1 Candidatus Limnocylindrales bacterium
CGCCGGATCGGGATCGCACGAGCCATCGGGCCAGATGGGTGCCGTGCCGCTCACCAGCACACGATCCCCAACACGCACCGCACGCGAGAAGCCGATGGTCGCCTCGAAGGGCGACCCGCTGCTCACCCGGATCCGCTCGGTGTCTGCGTCACGCATCCTCACGTTCTCCCAAGTTCGTCGTCGATCAGCCAGCGGTCGCGATGTCGGCGAACGCCGGTCGAGGGCAGCGGCACCGGCGACGGAACCGGAACCGCCGTGCACGGTGGAAGCACGAGCCCGGCAGCGATGAGGTCGCTCAGCCTCCGTCCTGGGCGGTCGTTCTCCTTGCGGTCCATACGGCACTGTAGCGCGACGCTGGAGGTGCGACCATCCGCGCATGTCCGCCAGATGCCACAGGAGGGAACGATGCGCGATCACGATGAGCGGAATCGGCTGAGCCGGGAGAGGCTGGCCAGCCTCACGGCGCGGATGGACGCGGATGCCCTGCGGCGGCCGCTGGGCGAGCACTGGACCATCGCGGCGGGATTGCTGCACCTGTCGTTCTGGGACAGGTTCGTCCTGGAGCGCTGGAAGCATGCGGAGGCGCACGGCCTCGACACACCCGCTGCCTTCGACGCACTGGCTGAGGACCGGGTCAACGACACGCTCACCCGCCTTTTGATCCTTGTCCCGCCTGAGGAGTCCATCGGGCAGGCGTTGGAGGCAGCGCTCGCCGTGGAGCAGCTCATCGCGGGGCTGTCGACCGACCAGGTCACCGCCGTGGAGAGCTCGGTAAGGCCGAGGCTGGTCGACCGGTCCATCCATCGAAGCGAGCACCTCGACGAGATCGACGCGGCCCTCGGCTGACGTTGGACCGCGGGCGACGGGCGCACCGTGTACCCCCTTCTGACACCACTATCGTCGATCAGCGCCCAAGTCGGAGCGATGGACGCTCCTGCAACGGTCGAAGACCTCCAGTCCCTGTGATACCGGAGGTCCACACGGACATCGGGAGCGTGGCCACCCGCCGCAGCGGGGCGCGGAAGGGCTGAGGCGCGCGGATCATGGGGCAGACACGGAGCCTTGGCCCCTTCGCGACGATAGTGCCGTCACGGCGACCCGCCCGCGCCGGCCCGAAGGTCCACACCTCGCGCAACTGCGACCATGCAGGGATGCCGACCCAAGGCGCCCCGAAACCGGACCCAGTCCTCGGCTTCTACGGGCCCGGATCGATGATGTGGCGCATCAATCGCGAGGCGGTACTGCTGGGTTCCGGTCCGGCGGCGCTGCTGCTCCAGATCGCGCACCCCCACGTGGCGGAGGGTGTGGCGCAGCACAGCGACTTCGCGGCGGCCCCGTTCCGCCGCCTGGAGGCCACGGTCCACACCACCATGGGCTTGGTCTTCGGGGACGGTCCCCGCGCCGAGCGTGCCGTGCGGCGCCTCAACGGCGTCCATGCCGGGATACGCGGTGAGGCGATCGACCCCGTCGCCCGCGAAGTGGTCGGGCCTGCCTACCGCGCGCTGGACCCGGACCTGCTCCTCTGGGTGCAGGCGACGCTGATCATGACCAGCGTGCGCGCCTACGAACGCTGGGTCGGTCCACTCACCCCAGCGGAACGCGATCGCTTCTGGTGGGAGGCACGCTCGGTCGGCGTGCGCATCGGCATCCCGCTGTCGCGCAGCCCGATCGACTGGCCCGCCTTCGAGCGGTACTGGGATCGCATGCTGGCGCCGGACGGGCCCATCCAGGTCACACCGACCGCTCGATCGCTGGCGCCCCTGATCGTCCGGCCACCCATCCCGCTGATGCCGGGGCCGCTGCTCGACCTGGCGGCGCTGCCGGGCCTGGCGCTCCTGCCCGAGCGGATCCGCGCCGGTTTCGGCCTGCCTTGGGGTGCCGGTCGCGCGACGATCGCCGGGGTGGCCGCCGTGGGACTTCGCACGTGGGTGCGCCTGATGCTGCGAAGCTGGCGGGCTATGCCCCAGGCGCGTGCGGCCGAAGGCCGAGCACGTCGACCGCCAGCAGCGGAGCGTCCCTGCGACGGGAGAAGGCGGAGTGCGGCCGGTAGAATCGCTCGACATATCCCGAGGAGCTCCCGCCGTGCCTGAACAGGATCTGGCTCGCCGCGCCGTCGTCACCGGCGTCGGCGCCATCACGCCCATCGGCAACGACCACCCGACCTTCTGGCGCAACCTGGTGGCCGGGGTGAGTGGTGCCGGACCGATCACCTCCTTCGACCCCACCGGCTTCGACGTGCGCATCGCCGCCGAGGTCAAGGACTTCGATCCTGCAACCGTGATGGACCGCAAGATGGCCCGCCGGATGAGCCGTTTCATCCATTTCGGGATGGCCGCAGGCAAGGAAGCCGTGGCCGACAGTGGCCTGGACTTCAGCGACTGGACGCCCGAGCAGCGCGATCGCGTCTCGGTAGCGCTCAACACAAGCGGCGGTGGGCAGGAACAGGTGACCGAAGGGGCACGTGTGTTGCAGACGCGCGGGCCGGGACAGGTAAGTCCGTTCGCCATCCCGGCTTTGTCCGGCTCCATGGCCGCCTGCCAGCTCTCGATGGAATACGGTCTGCTGGGGCCGGTCATCACCCAGGTGGCCGCCTGTGCCAGCTCGGTGATCTGCTTCCAGGACGGGCTGCGCATGATCCAGCGCTGCGAGGCGGACGTCGTGCTGGCGGGCGGGACGGAGGCGCCGTTGCTCGCCGTGGCCTTCGCGGCGCTGGGCAACATGGGCGCGCTCTCGCGCCGCAACGACGATCCGCAACGCGCCTCCCGACCGTTCGACCGGGACCGCGATGGGTTCCTCTACGGCGAAGGCGCCGGGGTCGTGGTCCTGGAGAGCGCTGAGCATGCCCTGAAGCGTGGTGCCACGATCC
>JBBSMF010000312.1:0-2840 GCA_038233295.1 Candidatus Limnocylindrales bacterium
GCCGGTAGATGCGCCGTTGCAGCTCGCCCGAGATCAGCTTCCCCGACCCGACGCGATGCGCCGCGACTCCAGCTCCACGACCTTGTTCTGCGGATACTGGATGCGCCGGTGGTACATGCCCAGGAGCTGCGCGATGAACGCCTCGCGGATGAGGTCGAGGTCCCGCAGCGTCAGGTCGCACTCGTCGAACTGGCCGTCCTCCAGCCGTTCCCGGATGATGCGCTCCACCATCCCGCGGATGGCCGCTTGGTCCTGGCTGGTCAGCGACCGTACCGACGCCTCCACGCTGTCCGCCAGCATCAGGATGGCCGCTTCCCTGGACTGGGGCTTGGGCCCCGAGTGGCGGAAATGAGCGGCGGCGACGGTTCCCTCCGCCGCACGTGCTTGCGGCGTGCCCCGCTGAGCACCGGCGGCCTCGACGGCCTGCTCCTTGGCCTTCGCATAGAAGTAGCTCATCAGTGCCGTGCCGTGGTGCTGGGGGATGAACGCGATGACCTGCTTGGGAAGCTTGTAGCGGTAGCCCAGATCGATGCCGTCCGCCACGTGCGCCTTCAGGATGCGGGCAGACTCCATGGGGGTCAGTGAGTCGTGCGGGTTCTCCTGCTGGCCCTGGTTCTCGATGAAACCCATGGGGTTGGCAAGCTTGCCGATGTCGTGGTAGTAGGCGGCGGCCCGCGTCACGAGCGGATCCGCACCGATGGCTTCGGCGGCACGCTCTCCCAGGTTGCCCACCATCAGGGAGTGGTGGTAGGTGCCCGGCGTCTCCAGGAGAAGCCGGCGAAGAAGTGGCTGGGATGGGTTGGCCATCTCCAGCAGCTGGAGAGAGGTCGTGATACCGAAGACGTTGCCCAACACCACGAATGAGCCGACGGCAGCCACGGCCGAGCCCCCGGCGGCCGCCAGGGCAGCGCCCCACAGCTGTATCAGGCCGGCCAGATCCCGTTCGCCGATGAGCGTGAAGGCTGTGACCACGGCGACGTTGACGATGGCCATCGCCAGGGCGGCCTGGATGAAGTGCGCCAGCCGCTCTCCCTTGCGAACGGTGATGATGCCGGCCATGCCACCCAGGAAGACGTAGGCGGCCAGCTCCACAGAACCGGTGATCGCGCCCGCCAGCACGCCCAGCAGCGCCATACCCACCAGCGCAGTGCCCGAATCGAGCAGGATGGCCACTACCAGACCCACCGCGGCGGCCGGCACGAAGTAGGGCAACACCGCCCCGTCGCCGGTCAACTTGAGCCCCAGCGTCGCGAAGACGACCACCAGCGCGATGAGCAGCAGCGAGTTCGTGCGGTGCCAGATCTCCGGACGGAATCGCCAGATCCAGCCCAGCAGGAGCGTCACGAGCAGGGTCGAGGCCAGGACCCAGCCGCCCGCCTGGGTCACGTCGGGCTGGGGATCCAGGAGGCCTAGGCGGTCCAGCCGTTCATAGATAGTCTCATCGACCCGCTGACCCTGCGCCAGGACGACCTCTCCCTTGGACACGCTGTAACGCACCGCCTGAACGCTGCGGGCCGCGGCCTCCTGAGCCGCCCGGGTGGCCAACTCGTCGTACGTGGAGTTGGGAACGAGGAGCGGACCCACGATCTCTGCCGCCAGCTGGCGTTGCTCCCCCGCGAAGCGCGAGGAGAGGCGGGTCCGTAGAGCGGCACGAGCTTCCGGAATCTGCGTGTCACGGACCTCGGCGCGTTGCGCGGTCTCCAATACGCGCGCCATCTCTGAGCGAAGCGATGTCCATTCGGAGGGCGTGAGGGAGACGAGGGTCTCGAGCGCGTTGGGCTCCAGGTCCGGCAACGCGGCTGCCAGCGCCGCGGACCGTGCCTCAGGAGTCGCGGAGAAGGCCGCGTCGACCGGCTCCATGACCATGTCGAAGGCCGCTGACTGCTGCTCCGCCGAGGCGAGGCCATGATCCGTCGTGTAGTCGTACTGGGGCGCGACCTGCGCGCGAGCATTGGCCTCCCGCAAGCCCGTCTCGTAGTCGGAGGTGTAGTCCAGCGAGCGCGGCGCCAGCACGTTGCGGTCGGCCACCCCGCCGACCTGTCCGCGGAAGCCCGTGGGCAGGACGTCCACGGAGAGGATCGCGGAGAGGGCCGCGATCATGAGCGCCCCGGCCACGGCCAGCCGGCCGGCATCGCGGCGCGTGAAGGCCAGCGGCCGACGATGCGTCCTGCGTGGCGCCAGGCTCACGGGCGAGTGGTCACGGGCGAGTGGTCATGACCCGACAGGTCACGGCGGGCCAGCTCCTGCGCGACCATGCCGCTCAGCTGCTTGCCATCGGCGCGGCCGCGCGTCCGTGGCGCGAGGATGCCCATCACCTTGCCCAGATCACGCGCGGAGGACGCGCCCGTCTCCTCGATGGCCGCCACGACCATCGCGCGTAGTTCGTCCTCGCCGAGCTGCTGCGGGAGGAACTCGCTGAGGATGGCCACTTCGCGCTCCTCGCGCTGGGCCATCTCCTCGCGTCCGCCATCGCGGAAGGCCCTCACCGACTCGCGCCTGGTCTTCACCTCGCGCGTGAGCACGCCAAGGAACTCGTCGTCCGTGAGGGCGCGACGAGCTTGTTTCTCGGCGTTGTATGCGGCGGCCACGGCCATCCGCAACGTGTCACGACGGAGCTCGTCGCGTTCGCGGATGGCGGTCTGGAGTGCCGCCTGGAATCGCTCGGAAAGGGTCACCGGATGTTCCCCCGGCCCGCCGGGGGGACCATCAGCCGGCTGATCCGCGGACCTCCCTGGCCCCGATCACCGGCCGCCTAGTCCTGACGGCTGGCCTTCTTGCGCTTGGCTTCCTTGCGCTTGCGCTTGACGCTCGGCTTCTCATAGTGCTCACGCCTGCGAGCC
>JBBSMF010000313.1:0-2835 GCA_038233295.1 Candidatus Limnocylindrales bacterium
GGCGTCCGTCGATCTCCACGCTGAAGGTGGGCGTGGAAATGGGGCGCTGCGGCGACTGCGTCTCGAGCAGGCGCTCGACACGTGCATCGGGTGCAGTGTCGTGGATCTGCGGCAAGGTGTCGGTCATGGGGAGCGGCGGATCCTCGCGGCGCAGCCGGGGGTGGTCGTCATCGGGCGGCTCCGGCGGCCACACGGAGGGGCTGGCAGACGCCGGCTGGGCAATCGCCTCTGACGATGTGGGCCTCGAATTCCGAGCCGAAGTATCGCATCCCGCTCAGCAGCGGGTTGGTAGCGGTCGATTCAAGGGCGCAGAGCGCGGCGTCGCGGGTGTCCGCGCAAAGGTCGTCGAGCAGCTGGGGGTCCGTCGGGCGCGGCCGGCCGGAGGTATAGCGATCGCCGATCTCGGCCAGCCGGCGCAGGCCGATGCGGCAGGGGATGGTCTTGCCGCAGGCCTCATCGTTGAGGTAGCGGGTCATCAGCGAGGCCATGTCCACGATACAGGCCCGCTCGTCCGCCACCAGCAACGTGCCCGAGCCCCAGATGGCGCCCGCCTCGCCAAGCCGGTCTGGATCGAGCGCGACATCGAACTCATCGGGTGGCAAAAAGGCGCCCGAGGGTCCACCGACCAGCACGGCCTTGGGTGCGGCGACGGACCCGGCCAGCGCCAGGACCTCGCTCAGGGGCGTGCCCAAAGGGACTTCCACGATGCCCGGCATCTCCACCGCGCCGCTCACCTGGAGAAGGGTCGTGCCGGCCTGCTCCGCGACGCCCAGCCCGAGATAGGCCGCCGCGCCATGGGCCACGATCCAGGGCACTGCGGCCAGCGTCTCCACGTTGTTGACCACGGTGGGCCGGCCGAAGAGCCCGCGTTCCGCGGGGTAGGGCGGACGCTGGTCAGGCTGGGCGCGCTTGTTCTCCAGAGCGCGCAGCAGCACGGTCTCCTCGCCCACCACGAAGCCGCCCTGCACCTCCCGGATCTCCACCTGGAGATCGAGGCGGCCGTCCATGGCACGAGTGCCCAGGATGCCCTGCTCCTCCGCCTGGTGGACAGCCTCGCGCAGGCGTCGAGCGGCCAGCGTGGCGCCGCTCTTGACGGCCACGTAGGCCTGCGTGGCGCCCACTGCATAGGCGGCCAGGGCCAACCCCTCCAGGACCGCGTGTGGATCGCGCTCCATCAGCGTGCGGTCGAGCTGCGCTCCCGGATCCGCCTCGAACCCGTTGGCCACCACGAAGCGGGCACCGGTCGGCTGATCCGCGCAGGCGCGCCACTTGCGACCGGTCGGATACCCGGCACCGCCCCGGCCGCGCAGTCCCGACTCCGTCACGATGCGGGTGACCTCTTCCGGGCTCAGTGAGGTGATCGCACGCCGGTAGGCTGCCCAGGCACCGGCGGACTGGGCGCGTGCCAGCGTCGGCTCGGCCTCGGCTTCCCCGGCGCGCGCCAGGAGCAGGGAGGGCCAGTCCGCGCTCTCCAGGATGCGCATCGTCAGTTGGTCCGGGCGCCGGCCAGGTGGCCGGTGCGCAGCTGAGCGGCGATCTCCGTGGCGCGCTCCGGCGTGAGGGCGGTCTGGGGTTGTCCGTCGACCAGGACACGGGGTCCGGAGCCCGACGACTCGCCACCACAGTCGACCGTCACCAGGCGAACCCGACCGTCCGGGCTGATGCCCTCCACGCCGGTCCCCAGGGCAGCCTCGAACGTGGCCAGGAGACGGCCACCGCCCTGCAGCGTGCAGCTCATGCAGCGGCAGACGGCCAGCTCGTGGGCCGCGACCGGCTCGAACCGCAGCTGCCGGTAGGAGGTGGCGATGCCGTAGATCTCGCTGTACCAGGCACCCGTCGTGTGGCTGATGTGCTGGATGGCCGCCACCGGCAGATGCCCGTAGGTATCCTGCGTCCGCTCCAGGATGCGCAGCATCCGTCGAGGGCTGTAGTCCTCCTCGGCCAGGATGACTTCGAGGGGCGTGAGGTCGATGCCCTGCCATGCGCTGAAGGAGCGATCGGGCACGGTCCGGCCGGACCGGCGCAGCGCCGACTCCTCGCGCCGCTCGGCGTACTGCTCGGCGGGTCCCCAGTGCACGTGAAAGCGGTTCTTGGTGTCCACGCCGCCCATATCGATGCACTCGATGGGGCAGGCCGCCGCGCATTGGAAGCACGTCTCGCACTTGAGCGTGCCGAACTCGTCGTAGAGCAGCAGCAGCCGTCCGCGGTGGTGGGGGGAGATGTCGACCAACTCCTCCGGATACTGGACGGTGACCTTGGGACGCAGCATCTGCGCCACGCCGAAGGCCACGCCCTTGAACAGGCCCCAGCCGGGCATGCGATCCATGAACGACATCAGATCAGGCGCACTCGGCTAGTTCCATGGCATGGACGGATCGCGCAGGACCACGATGGCGGCCGCGGTCACCAGCAGGTTGAGAAGCGCGGCGGAGATGAGCCACTTCCAGGCGAAGCCCATCAACTGGTCCATGCGCACTCGAGGCAGTGTGCCACGCATGATGACGAAGAGGGCCACCAAGGTGAAGGTCTTGGCCAGGAACCAGAAGAGGCCGGCCACGAAGGGGAAGGTCATGTACGCCCAGATGCCCACGAGCATCATCACCAGCAGGTTGAAGAGCAGGAACCCGACCACCAGGGACTTCAGGAACGACCAGTCGGACTTGAGCATCCAGATGGGCAACGTGAAGAGCAGGATGAGGAGGGGCGGACCGAGCGCCACCAGGAAGAGCAGCCCCATCCCCAGCGCGCCCGGATACAGGGCCGTGTTCACGGTCACGTTGAAGAGGTCCAGCAGCGGCTGCGCGTCGAGAGGTGCGTTCCAACCGCCCAGGAAGA
>JBBSMF010000314.1:0-2833 GCA_038233295.1 Candidatus Limnocylindrales bacterium
GCACAGACCGTGACCCCCGCCTGCTGCGCCAGGCGGACGCTCTGCTCCGCCCGCTCGAGGCGCGCGCGGATGGCCGAGGCCCCTTCCTCACCGGCGAAGCGTGGCATCGCGGTGGTGCGCCCGAAGCTCAGCCATGAACGCATGACCGCCAGCGTCGAGACCAACGTGACGCCGTTGGCAGCCATCGTCGCGGCGACATCCGCGTCAAGCTCGAAGCCGTGCTCCAGGGCGTCCACACCAGCCTCCGCGCCGACTCGCGCACCGTCCAGCCGGCCGGAGTGAGCGGTGATCTTCGCGCCCCGGCCGTGGACAGCCGCAACGACCGACCGCACCTCATCGACCGACCACGGCGCTCTCCCTGGGTCTGGCCCATCGAGGTAGATCTTCACCAGGTCCGCGCCGTCGTCCAGCTGGCCGATGGCCGCCGCCACCAGCTCATCGCCGTTGGCTGCTTCGAGGTCGAGGCCGGGAAGTCCCGCGCCGGCGCCGAAGATCCAGGTGCCGGCGGCCCGCACGTAGGGCCGGTCGCGCCGCCCCGCCCAGCGATCGCGGACGCCCAGGCTGAGCGCCCGACGCCGACCGTCGACAGGATCCTCAGCTGTGGGCGCGCCCACGTCGCGCAGCCAGCGCACGCCGGCCGAGAGCGCGAGGGCGCCGTTCTCCTCGGCGACCTGCACCAGCTGCTGGGGCGAGTCGCCGAAGCGCGCGATCCAGTTGGCGCCGCCGGGCCCGGTGAGGTGGCTGTGGCAGTCGACCATGCCGGGCACGATCGTGGCGCCGGCGGCATCGACGATGGTCAGCCCCTCGCGCGGACCCGGATCCTCTTCGCCGTCACTGGGCCGGATCCAGACGATCACGCCGTCCTCCACGAGGACGCTCACGCCCACGCGGAGTGACGGTCCGCGCCCGTCGGCCAGGGCAGCATCGCGGTAGAGGACGCGACCGCCCGACCCACCCGGCGCGGCCGGTGGCGAAGGCTGGGCAGAGGCGCCCGGCGCGGATGCCGGCGGCTGGGCAGAGGCGCTGGCCGCGGATGTGGCTAGTGGGGACGGACTGCTCCCCGGAGCTGGCCGTGAAGGTGTCATCGGCTCGTGTCGTGCGCGAGATGGGCGAAGTCGGGCCAGAGCGACACATCGAGGTCCGGCACGATGGTCCGCAGCGCACGGACATCGGGCTCGTACTCGTCTCGCAGGAGCCCGACTCGCTGCTCCGGCAACTCGGCCTTCTCGCTGCGCGTGCGATTCCGCGGCCGCCGCAACTCCTCCTCTGAGAGTGGATGCGCGCTCAGTCCCAGGAAATCGTAGGTGCGCGCCAGCTCCCCGGCGGGGTCGGCCACGCAGCGCTCGTACTGCAGGACCAGGACGCGTTCCCGCGCGAAGGATCCGTACCAGCGCTCCAGCTGCCGCGCGTAGAAGCCGCGCTGGAACATATCCGTCGCTGACCGGCGTCCGCCCGGCGAGTCGCGCTGCTCGTCATGCGCCAGTGCCGATCGGTACCGCTCGATGGGGTCCCGCAGCAGCACGATGATGCGACAGTCGGGCGCCGCCTCGTGCAGCATCCGAGGCACCCAGTGGTCGGCCAGGTACTCCGGGGTCTTCTCGCCGGTGATCGACCCGGGCGGGCGGGGGAAGAGCCGATGGTACGACTCGATGTCGGCCGGGGTGAGCCAGCCCTCATGGAACCGGTCGAAGTAATGGAGCTCCGGGCGCTGCTGAGGGTCCTGGTAGACACCCGGGTGGGCTTCGATGAGGCGGAACCACCAGGTCGTACCAGCCTTCTGCGCCCCCACTCCGACGAAGTCAGGCGGCCCGATCACGAAGCCTGGCGGGCAGGCCGGTGGCTCCGTGGCCCGCCCCGTGGCCCGCCCTGTGGGGCGAGGAGCATCCGTCCGTGCCTCCGTATAGCGACGTTTGAGCCTCATCCAGTTGTCGCTCCGGCCGAGTCGGGGTTGCCATCGATGCGCGCCGCCATGCTATCGCTCCGCCGACGAGCGGAGCGGCAGGCGCCCGGCGAGCAGCCGCTCCTTGGACGCGCGTACCGAGGTGTCCGTCGCGCTCCCTCCCCGGTCATTGATGCATAGGAACTCGGCGCGGGCCAGCTCCTTTCGATCCAGTGCATGCGCGAAGCTGGCTTCCAGGGACCGGTGCCCGGTCGTGCGTGCGACGGCCCGACCGTGCTTCACGGCCCAGTGGTGGTAGACGAAGGGGATCAGCGATACGTCGGCGGGGTCGCGGAAGCGCGAGCGACGGACGGCCTCGAACTCGGCAGGCAGCTCCCGCTCCAGCTCCTCGATGGCCGATCGATCCAGGGCGTAGGGCACGTGCTCGTGCTGTCGCGTCGGCAGGAAGCCATGGCGCGCCTGAAGAAGACGCGCACCGTTGACGCGCGCGCCCTGCCAGTCCTCCGCGACGCCCGCCTCGATCGACTGCATCCAGTAGATGACGCTGCCGCGAGGGGCCAGGTGGGCGATGGTCTTCCCGTCGAAGGTGAAGAACGCCGAGGGGACGGCATCGTTCCAGATGAAGAAGTCGTCGTTCAGGTAGAGGAAATGCTGAGCCAGCTCGGGGATGCGGTGCAGGAAGGTTTCGATCGCCTCGGAGTTGAACAGCGGCAGGAAGTCCGGGTCGATGACCTCGCGGTGGTCGATCCAGCGCACTCGGTCGGACGGCTGGAACCAGTCCGGCGGCCGGCAGTTGCTGAAGATGTGGATGCGTCGGATCCAGGGAGCGAAGAGGTCCAGCGAGCGCAACGAGTAGCGCAGCTCGTCCGACTGGGCGAAGCGATCCAGGTCTAGTCCTTCGATGTCGCGGAAGGCGGCGATCTGCTCCCGCCA
>JBBSMF010000315.1:0-2832 GCA_038233295.1 Candidatus Limnocylindrales bacterium
GACGACGGGCACCCGACCATCCCCCTCCAGCCGGCCGAGCGCCTGGCGCAGGCAGGGCTCCGTGGTCGGAAAGCGGCTGCTGATCGAGGGCGAGGTACAGACCAGCGACTGGCCGAGCAGCGCATCGCGAGGGTCGATGTCGGGCCCCAGAAGCAGCTTGACCGGTCGCTCCCCAAGGGCCGCGATGGCCTCTTCCAGCTGCTCTCTCGGCCGGGCGTCGTAGGCGGTCACGCGCGCGCCTCGATCGATCAGGAAACGGGTCAGGGCGATGCCGCTCCGGGCCAGGCCCAATACTGCGACGGGGTGTCCGCCGAAGCCGTCCAGGTCCAGCCGACCGAGGTCGATGGGCTGGACCGGCGCGGCATTCATGCGAACGAGTCCCGGCTGGCCAGGAACACGACCACGCCGAGCATCGCTGCAAGCACGCCCACGATCCAGAACCGGAGGGTGATCTTCTCCTCGTGCCAGCCGCTCAGCTCGAAGTGGTGATGGAGCGGGCTCATGCGCAGGATCCGCCGGCCGGTGAGCTTGAAGCTGGCCACCTGGGCCAGCACGGAGCCCGTCTCCAGCACGAAGATGAGGCCGATCAGCGGCAACAGCAGGATCTGACCCGTGATGAGGCCCACCACCGCCAGCGTGGCCCCCAGCGACAGTGAGCCCGAGTCGCCCATGAAGACCTGCGCCGGGTGGACGTTGAACCACAGGAAGCCGAGGAGGGCACCGATGATCAGGGCACATAGCACGGCGAGGTTGGGCTGCGAGGGCGAGTTCACGGCGGCGATGATCATGAAGCCGACGAACGCGAAGATCAGCGTGCCGCCGGCCAGACCATCCAGTCCGTCGGTGATGTTGACCCCGTTGCTGGTGGCGATGATGGCGAACGCCGCGAACACGACGTAGATCAGGGGCGGCACGTCCATCGGTCCCAGGAACGGCACCAACAGCACGCCGATGGCATAGGTCTGCTGGATCTGAAAGGCGACGTAGCCCGCCACGGCCGTCTGCCAGAGCAGCTTCTGCCTGACCCTGATGCCGTCGCCGGTACGCGCGTTCAAGTAATCGTCCGCAGCGCCCAGTGCGCCGACCAGCCCCAGGGTGGCCAGGGGCGCGAACGTGGAACCATCCAGGAAGTCCGCCGAGATCAGCTCCAGGATGAGCGCCGAACCACCGACCACGACGAGTATCAACAGCCCGCCCATGGTGGGCGTGCCTTCCTTCACCAGGTGGCTCTGCGGCCCTTCCAGACGGATCCGCTTACCGAATCCGAGGCGGCGCAGGATACGCAGGAAGGCCGGCATCAGGATGACCACCAGCGCGAAGGCCAGGAGGATGGCCTGGACGATCGCTTCGGAGCCGTTCACCATGGCGGCCGCCTCAGGCCTTCACGGGATCGCGACTGGCCACGATCAATCCGTCGACCAGCAGGTCCAGGGCGACGTCACGCGAGGCCTTGACCAGCACGGCATCCCCCGCCCGCAGAAGCTCCAGAAGGAGCGCGAGGGCCTCCTCACGGTCGCATACCTCGTGGACGAAGCGGGCGGGCAGCCCGCCCTCACGCGCGCCTGCCGCGATGCCACGCGCTCCGGCGCCGACCGTCACCACGAGATCGCTGAGGCTCGCGGACCGTCGACCCACCGTACGATGGGCCTCCTCCGCTTCATCGCCCAGCTCCAGCATCTCCCCCAGGACGGCGATGCGGCGACCCCCCAGGGTGCCCAGCAGCTCGAGCGCCGCGACCATCGAGTCCGGACCCGCGTTGTACGAGTCATCCAGGATGCGCCACGCACCCGCGCGCGACAAGGCGGTGCGATGGGGGGCTCGGAAGCCACCAGCCAGCCCGCGGACCAGCTCCGGCAACGACATCCCCGCAGCGATGCCCACGGCAGCGGCGGCCAGTCCGTTGTGCACGCTGTGACGGCCCAGGGCCGTGGTGGTGACCGGCGCGGCGCCCAACGGCGTCCGCAGCGTGAAGCGCATCCCACCCTCGCCCAAGGACTCGGGAGCGTCGGCGCTCACGTCAGCGGACGGATCGAAGCCGTAGGTGAGGACGGCGGCTCTGGTCCGCGTGCGCATCGACCGTACCCGGAGATCATCGGCATTGAGGACCGCTGTGCCATCCGCCGGCAGCGCCTCCACCAGCTGCGCCTTGCCCTGCTGGATGGCCTCCAGCGAACCGGCCCGGCTGAGGTGCGTGCCGCGCACCGCCGTCACGACCCCGATGCGGGGACGTGCGATCCGCGCGAGTAGCGCGATCTCGCCGGCGACGTACATGCCCATCTCGAGGACGGCCGCCTGGTGCTCCGGGAGAAGCCGCGACAGGGTCAGCGGCAGGCCGACCTCGTTGTTCTCGTTCCCCTCGTTGCGCAGCACTCGCCAGCGCTGGCTGAGCACCTCGGCGGTCTGCTCCTTGGTGGAGGTCTTGGCCAGCGACCCCGTGATGCCCACCACGAGCGGATCGAACCGATCGCGCCAGGCCCCGGCGGCGGCCTGGAGTGCAACCAGGGCGTCGGGCACTCGGATGACGGTCACCGGAGCGTTCGCTCGCAGCGCGGCCAGCGTGTCCGGGTCGGGTCGTTCGCGAAGGACCAGGGCCGCCGCGCCCGCCCTCACCGCCTCCAGCAGGAACCACTGCCCGTCGGTCCGCTCGCCGGGCAGCGCGAAGAAGCAGGCGCTCGACGTGACCCGCCGCGAGTCGACGGCTGCACCCCGGATGGGTAGGACGCCGGTCGCCAGGAGCTCGCCGCGCACGATGTGGGCCAGTTCCTCGCCCGACAAGTGGGGGATGTCGGGGGTCGGCAGGGTGCTCGGCGCATCACTCACGATCGTGGCGCA
>JBBSMF010000316.1:0-2823 GCA_038233295.1 Candidatus Limnocylindrales bacterium
ACTGTTCAGCCACGTTGACGTGACCGCGGTTACGGGTGATCCGGTCGGTTTCAGTAGCGCCACGAAACGGCTGGCCATCCCGAACGGCATGGATCCGCCGGAACACAGTGCCCATCGCGACCCGCTCGAGCCGTACTTCCGGCCCGATCGCCTGGCATCCTTCGAACCGCGCAGTCGCGAGATCGCTCGCGATCTCCTGGGTCCAATGGTCGAACGGGCTGAGGTGGAAGCGATCGGAGACTTCGTCGACCCGTTCGCCCACCAGGCCCTCTGCGCCTTCATGGGCTGGCCCGTCGAGGACTGGAACCGGATCAGCGGCTGGACGCACGGCAACCAGGACGCCGCCTTCCGGCATGACCGGGAGGCCGGTGCCCGGCTGGCCCAGGAGTTCGCCGCCTACGTGACCGAGATTCTTCGGGCTCGACACGCCGACGGATCGGTTGGCGATCTGATGGCCGATCTCGTCCGCACCACCGTCCACGACAAGGCACTCAGCGACGAACAGATCGTCGGTCTCCTGCGGACCTGGACGGCCGGCCATGGGACAGTGGCCGCGGCGATGGGCATCGTCGTACGCTACCTGGCGGAGCATCACGAGCTTCAGGCGAGCCTCCGGGCTCAGCCGGAGTTTCTCGAAGCCGCGATCTGGGAGATCCTGCGCGCCGATGGACCGCTCGTCGCCAACAACCGGACGACCACGCAAGACGTCGAGATCGATGGCCAGACGATCCACGCTGGCGAACGGATCTCCTTGATGTGGATCGCCGCCAACCGCGATCCGGCCGTGTTCACCGATCCCGATCGCGTGGTCCATGATCGTGATCGAGGTGGGAATCTGCTGTTCGGTGCGGGCATCCACCGCTGCTTGGGCGAACCGCTCGCGCTGCTGAACCTGCGCGTCGGCGTGGGGGAACTGCTCCGAAGTGCCGCCCAGTTCGAGCTCGCCCCATCTGGAGCGCCGGTCCGCAACGTGTATCCGAGCAACGGGCTGAGCGTCCTGCCACTTCTGCTGAGATCGGCCGCCGAAAAATGAGCGAGCGATGACAGCCGACTCCGACCAGGGTCGACGCCCGCCACGCGAGCGGTTCGCTGGCACCGAGCACGTCTTCGACCTGCGGAAGCTTGCGACCGGGCTGCGCGACGAGGGCACTCCCGTGCGCGACGGGCATCGGCAGATGACGATCTTCCACAAGAGCCCGCTGACGCTTGTCGTCTTCGACTTCGAGGCGGGCGGGCGGCTCGCGGACCATCATGCCGATGCGCACGTGACGATCATGGCGCTGTCCGGTCTGCTGGAGGTGTCGACCCCGAGCCAGACGCATCGCCTGCGCGAGGGATCCCTGCTCGTCCTGGATCCCGGAGTGACGCACGACGTCTACGCACCCGAGACGAGCCAGATGCTCCTCGCCGTCGACCGCATCGAGGACCGCAAAGCGGCTGGACGGTAGAGAGAGAGGCGCCCGGGCATGGGCGGCGGGCTGCATGACGGCATGGATGGCCACTCACTGCGGTATCCGACTAGCCGTGTTCCTGGACACTCACCGGCGGCTACTGGGCGTGGTCAGTGTCACCGTCCCACCCGATGCGGCCACCTCACCAACGAGGCCACTACAAGCTGACGGCCCGTCGGCGGTCACGAGCCGTCCCGTACCGCCGCCTTGCGAGCCGCGAGACGGGCCCGCTGGGTCTGCGCGCGATCCAGTCGCGCGTCGGCGCGCTTGCCCTCGGCCTCCTCGGCACGCATCCACGCCGCCACCATGGCCACCAGCGCCACCAGGAAGAGGCCGTCACCGCCGATCCACATGATCCCGCCCGCCAGTTGCTGATCCGCCAACGGCGACAGACCCCAGTCGCGCTGAAGCGTGGCGTAGTGCGGATAGAGGACACCGGGTGCGGAGAAGATGGCCAACGCCAGGAAAGAGCTCCAGGGCATGCCCAGGAACACGTAGAGCACCCGAGCCGGATGGGGCATCCGCCAGGGACTCGGGTCGGCCCCCACCACCGGCCACCAGAACAGCAGACCAGCGCCAAGGTAGAGCGCGTGCTCCAGGAGATGCATGAGGTCGTTCTCCAGCGCCGCGTCGAAGAGCGGGCTGAAGTGCGAGCCGTACATCACACCCGCGAAGACGACCCAGGCCACGACCGGGAAGGAGATCACCCGTGCCGCCCGCGAGTGGAGGACGGGCAGCACCACCCGCTTGCGGGCCGACCGGCTCACCACCCGCAGGAGCAGGGTGATGGGCGCACCCAAGACCAGCAGTGGCGCGACGACCATCATCAGCAGCAGGTGCTGGATCATGTGGACGGAGAAGAGCGTGGTGTCGTACGTGGCGATGGGCGACTGGAGCGCCCCGAACAAGAAGGACAGCCCGCCGTACCAGGCGAGCAGCCGACGCCGCGGCACCGGGTTGGCTGGATGCGCCCGACCGACCGACCGGACCCCGGCACCGTAGACCAGGGCGAGCAGCACGATCGGCAGCCAGATGTGGACCTCCAGCGACCACGCCGTGATGGCCGTTCCGGCGTCGAGCGGAAGAGCTGTCACGCCGTGAGCGGCGACCGCCGAGGGAAGAGCAAGCAGGAGGGCCGGAACGAGGCCCGCGACCGCCCGATGGTGAACGTGTCGAGGCATCACCCCGTATGATAGTCAGGCCCGTGCCGAGCCCAGTCTCAGGGAGTCCGATAGCCTTGACCAGGCCGTCCACCTAATGGAATCGAAGCGCCTCGCGAGCCTTCTGGGCATCGCCCTCGCGCTGGCGGGATGCGCCACGCAGACCGGTCCCAGCGTCACGGGCGATGACGCCCCGCCCGGCTTCCTGCCCG
>JBBSMF010000317.1:0-2819 GCA_038233295.1 Candidatus Limnocylindrales bacterium
ACGCAGCGCGAGGCGCACCTCGCGCTGATGAGCCAGGCACAAGGACCGATCACCACACGAGTGGACATCGCCGCCTTCATGGAGGCCAAACTGGCGGCCAGCGGAGAGCACGTCACGCAGCTCTCCAAGGAGGGCTTCTTCCTGGCCTTCGACGCAGACGAGTGGCGCACCCTCCAGCCGACGGAGGACCTCACGCTGCGCGTCTCGCACGTCGGCGTGCGGATCCCGGAGGACGACCTGTTCGACGGCCTGCCGGCCGAAGATGCTCCCTAGCGGGCACGCACCGCGGCCCTTGATGACCTAGTAGTCGAGCAGGCCCTCTGATCCACGCTCGATGCGCTTGAGCACGACGCGTCCATCGCCTGCCGGGTCCAGGAAGTTCGGCTGGGCTTGGTCGACGGCCAGGAACGGGTTCAGCGCCACCTGGATCAGCTCTCCGTCAGCGAAGGTCATCTCCGGCAGGATGCCTTCCATGGTGAACTCCGCCCAGGTCTGATCGAACACGAAGGTGCCCACGGAATAGAAAGCCAGCTTCCCGTCGATGTCCTCCATACCGCCGACCGTGTGCGTGCCACCGCCGATGACGATGTCTGCGCCGGCTTCCAGCCACTCCGCGGCGAAGTCACGCTGGACCTGCTGTGGCTCGACCCGATACTCCACGCCCCAGTGCGGGAAGACGATGACGATGTCCGCTTCCTCTGCCGCGGCGCGGATATTGGGCAGCATCTCGCGGTCGTCGCAGGGCATGCCGCCAGCCCGGTCCGCTCGGGCCCAGACGATGGGCGTGATGCTGACGCAGGGCAGCAGGGCCACGCGTGACGAGCCTGCCGGTAGCACGGAGTAGCGGCGAGCCCCTTCGATGTCCATGCCCGCCCCGGCGAACTCCAGGCCGTGGCGTGCCAGGTGCTTGAGGGTGTCCTCGACGCCGCTCGGCCCGAAGTCGTAGACGTGGTTGTTGGCCAGCGAGACCCAGTCGATGCCCGCCCTCGTGAAGATCTCCAGCAGTGCCGGCTTGCCCGAGAAAGGTGTGCCGTGGAGGTGGAAGACCCAGTTGTCCGGGGTGGGGTTCTCCAGGTTGATGATGGCCAGGTCGGCGTCGATCAGCTTGGCCCTCACCAGCCCTTCGTTGCCGGTCTTGCGGAAGCTGGGGACGTCGTAGGCGCCCAGTCCCGTGAAAGGGCCGCAGCAGTAGCGGCCGGTGATCTCGATGGTCCCGCCATCGAGCGGGTAGTCGACGCCCAGGTCGCGATTGACCACGCGTTCGTAGATGCCACGATCCATCATCGAGTCGCCGCCAGCCACGACCGTCACCGTGGCGCCCTGGTCCCAGGCACGCCGCGCCGGCTCCATGACCGGGATGACCAGCGGCCAGTCCTCGTTGGTGCGCACGCGGTCATTGCCGAATAGCTCCCGATCCTCCAGGGCGAGTGCCCGCACGCGCGGGGTCACGTCGGACGCACGCAGGAGGCCGAGGCCCCCATCCTTAACCGTGGCCAGGATCTCTTCCGGCTCGGCGTCCCTGACGGAGTCGGCCATGGTCACCCCGAGCGCTGCCTCGATGGCCGCGCGGTCGGCGGGTGGCACGAGGACGGTCTCGTAGCGATCGCTGTCGCCCTCCAGCGCAGCGATCAGCTCAGCGCGGCTGAGACCGGCATCCATCTCCCAGAAGCCCACGACGGGGACGACCGGCATGGCCGCCTGCCCCGTGCTGGGCGGCGCGCTGGCTGGCGGTGAAGCGGTGCCCCCGGGACTCGCGCTGGCGTCCGGACTCGCGCTGGCCCCCGGGCTCTGGGCGGGCTCCCTGCTGGCCGACGGATCGGCCGGACTGGATGATGCGGCTGAAGCGCCGGGCATGCTCGCGCCGCCGCTGGCTCCGCCGGCCGCGTCCGAGGGCACCGCAGGACGGATCGGTTGCGCGGTCAACGCCCCGACGACGAAGGCACCCGTTCCCAACAGAAGCAGGCCGAAGAGCGCGGCGACAAGGATCCTGGAGATGCCGGAGCCCGGGGGAGAACCGCTCGCGGCGACGCTCGGCCGCCGGCGGGGGACGGCCTGACGCCGCGGCGGGACCTTGGGATCGCGCACGCTCACGTGTGACGGCGCTCAAGCGTGCGGTGTGGCATCGGAGTCGATGATACCCGTCATGCTCGGGCAGCCCGGACGTGCGGGCCGGCGGGGCCCCTCAGTAGTAGCGCGGGAAGCGCTTGGCGTAGTGAGAGGTCATGTCCTCGGCGATGGCGGCATCGATGGCGTCCAGGAGCGCCTTGGTGCTGCCCATCTCGTGGCTGTACCGCGAATAGTAGGATCGCAGCGCAGCCCAGAAAGCCTCGTTGCCGGCCCTCTTGCGCAGGTCGTCGATGTAGTTGCCGCCGCCGATATAGATGGTCTCGTAGTAGCAGGGTGTGCCGTACTCATAGATGGTGCGGTCAAGCAGGTTCCCGGCGCAAGATCGCGGCGCCCGCCGGGCGCCGAGCAGATGCCGGGCAAGGAAGTCGGTGGGCGCCTCGTCAGCGAAGGGCTGGCTGGTCTGGTCATTGCCGACCGCCCCGTAGAACCACTGGTGAGCCGTCTCGTGGGCCACCAGGTACGGGATGTTCCAGGAGGCCGTGTCGCGCGCGATCCAGATCATCGCCGGTGATTCCATGGCCGACCTGCCGCTCTCGGCGATGGCCATGCGGGGCCAGCGATATGGTCCGACCTTCTTCTCATAGTGAGCGATGGCCCGCTTGCCCCAGCGCAGCAAGGGTGCCGGATCCAGCGTCCTGGTATAGGCCACCAGCTTCGTGTCGCCGGCCCACGCACGGCTGACGCGGTAGCTC
>JBBSMF010000318.1:0-2819 GCA_038233295.1 Candidatus Limnocylindrales bacterium
CACGCGGCGCCGCTCGAGCGGCGCTCGCGTCGCGCTCGCTCCCGGGCGGGGCGGCGCCCCTCGCCGGTCCTGTTCGCGCTGATGGGTGTCGTGGGCGCCTTCCTCATCGGTCTCGTCTACCTGACGCAGATGCTCCAGGTGGGGGCTCTGGACGTGGAGGTCAGCCGCCTCCTCGCGCAGCAGAAAGAGATGCAGCGGGAGATCCAGAGCCAGCAGGGCACCATCGCACAGTGGGGCGCGGCTCCCCAGGTGGTCGACTGGGCCTACCAGAATGGCCTGGGTGCCCTAGGCGACACGATCCGCGTGCCGCGGCCCTGAGGCACCATGCTCGGCCGGACCGACCTGCGTCTCCGCCTCATCATCGTGCTTGCGCTGTTCGTCGTGATGTCGGGTGCGGCCATCGTGCGACTGGCCTACCTTCAGGTCGCGGAGGCTCCCCAGCTGCGCGAGCGCGCCATGGCCCAGCTGCAGCGTTCCAGCGAGCAGGCCGCCGTCCGTGGCGCCATCCTTGACCGGCAGGGCACTATCCTGGCCACCACTGCCTACCGAGACCTCCTCGCCGCTTACCCCCTGAGCATCGGCGCGAGCCAGCTGGAGCCTACCGTCGCGGGCCTTGCCCGGATCCTGGCACTGGATGCGGCTGACACCGCAGCTCTCCGGAAGCAGCTGGCCAGTGGCGACGAGTACACGACCATCGCCAGAGAGCTCACGCCCGAGCAGAGCGAGGCCGTTCGCCGAGGCATGGCCGATCCCGAGGCGGGCATGCGCCTGAGCGGCCTCAAGCTCGATCCGCGGCCGATCCGCGTATACCCCCAACCCGGCGGTATGCCGGGCACCACCCTGGCCAGCCAGCTGCTCGGGTTCGTCTCCGAGGAAGGGCAGGGCCACTATGGCATCGAGGGCTACTACGACGCGGACCTGGCGGGAATGCCCACCAAGCTGGCTTCCCCACAGGATCCGGAGGGCCGGATATCGGCCGGCACGGTCGAGGTGGTGGACGAGGGCGCGGCTGGCGCTGACGTTCGGCTGACCATCGACGCCGAGCTCCAGCTCCAGCTGGAGAAGGAGCTGTACGCGGCCTGGGTGGCCGATGACGCCGAACGGGTTAGCGCGGTCATCCTGGAACCGGAGACCGGTGCGGTCCTGGCCTGGGCATCGGTGCCTGGCTATGACGCCAACCAGTACAAGGACGTGGCCTCGTCGTCGGCCGACCTGCTCTCCGACCCGATCGCCTCCGCCGTCTACGAACCCGGCTCGGTGATGAAGATGCTCACTGCCGCGGCGGCTCTCGAGAAGGGCACCGTGGCCCTGGGCGACGAGGTCCGCGACGCGTCCGGCATCCGGTTCGGGGAACACGTGGTCCGCAACGCGGATGGCCGTTCCATGGGGCGGATGCCCTTCGAGGACGCCATCGCCTACTCACGCAACGTGGCTACGGCGCGTGTCGCCATGGAACTCGATCCTACCGTGGACGGCGCCTCGCGGGTGCTGTACGACGCCTGGCTGCGGTTCGGCCTGGGCCGGCGGACGGGACTCGACCTGGCGGGAGAGGCGGCCGGCATGGTGGTCGACCCCGCTGAGCGGGAGTGGCAGCCGGTCGACCTGGCCAACCGGGCCTTCGGCCAGGGCATGGCCGTGACACAGATCCAGTTGGCCGTGGCCTACGCGGCCATGGCCAACGGCGGTTCGCTGGTCACGCCGCACCTCGTGCAGAGCACGGGCGATCAGGAGGTCGTATATCCCCAGCCCGAGCCGATCCTGGACAGCTCCCTGTCCAGCGAGCTGACCGATCTCCTTGAGCATGTCCTGACGACGGTAGATCGGTACAGGATGGAAACGGAGATCCCGGGTTACGTGGTGGGCGGCAAGACCGGGACCGCTCAGATCTGGGACGGTGAGCGAGAGCGCTGGTATCGAGACCGGTTCAACTTCTCGTTCGTGGGCTTCGTGGGGACAGCCAAGCCGGAGGCCATCATCGCGACCAGGATCGAGGAGGCTCAGCCGGACTTCCTGGGGAACGGCGTCCTCGAGCTCCAGGTCACGTCGTACGGGCTGTTCCGGCAACTGGCCGCCGAGGCGATGACCTCCCTGGACATCGTGCCGTTGCCTGTCGCGGAGGAACCGAGCCCGGATCCCGGCGGCTGATGGCTGCCGTGCGAGAATGCGCCACGATCGTGAGTGATGCGCCGAGCACCCTGCCGACCCCCGACATCCCACACTTGTCGGGCGAGGAACTGGCCCACATCGTGCGCGGCGAGCTCCTGGCGACCGGCGCCCTGCCCATCCGGGGTGCAGCCGTCGACTCGCGGCGGGTCACGCCGAGCGCCTGCTTCTTCGCGCTGCCCGGCGAGCGGACCGACGGGCAGCGCTTCCTGCTGGAGGCGGTGAGGGCTGGCGCGGCGGCCCTGGTCCTTCGCGAGCGACCCGACCCGGACACGCTGGCCGTGCTCCGAGCGAACGCTCCGGTGACCGTGATCCGAGTGCCAGATGCGCTGATGGCGCTCCAGGCCGCCGCCCGGGCCTGGCGCGAACGGTTCGATCCACTCGTGGTGGGCATCACGGGATCGCTGGCCAAGACCTCCACCAAGGAGCAGACCGCCGAGGTTCTCAGCCAGCGCTGGCGAGTGCTGCGCAACGATGGGAACGAGAACAACGAGGTTGGCTTGCCACTGACCCTGCTGCGGCTCCTCCCCGATCACGAGGCGGCCGTCCTCGAGATGGGCATGTACGTCGCCGGCGAGATCGCGCTACTCGCGCGGATCGCACGTCCCCGCATCGGGGTCGTGACGGCGGTGCGCGGCACGCACCTCAGCCGGGCC
>JBBSMF010000319.1:0-2807 GCA_038233295.1 Candidatus Limnocylindrales bacterium
GAGCGACCGCCCCGGTGCCACCGCCTGTACCAGCAATACCGCGAGGTAGGCGCCCAGCAGCACGACTCCCACCACCAGGTGGAGTCGGATGTTGGTGGCCATCACAGCCATCAGGCCATAGGGCTGGTCGTAGTAGGTCTCCAGGCCGCGGTGCACGCGCAGTGCCAGCGGGATGGCCAGGAGCGCCAGGAGTACCGGAAGTGGCAGTAGTCGGAGCACTACACCGGCCACGATGATGGCGAAGGCCGCGGCCGCCGCCACGTCGTAGATGGTGATGACCGTGCGCTGGGGTAGTCGCACCACCAGCGTCCGCTTGCCGGCCCGAGCATCGCCGGGTCGATCCGGTACCTCGTTCACGTACAGGATGAGCGCCACCAGGATAGCCACGGGCAGGGAGGCCACCACGGCGGCAGGCTCGATCGATCCGCCTGATTGGACGACATACGCGCCCAGCAGCATCAACGGCCCGAAGCCGATGGCGGTGGTGATCTCACCCAGGCCGCGATAGACGAGCTTCAGTGGCGGGGCGGTGTAGCCGACGCTCAGGATGATGCCCGAGATGCCGATGGCCAGCAGCGCTGCCGACGGCCGGAGCGCCAGCAGGACAAGGCCGATGATCATGGCCACGGCGTAGAACACCAGGCTCATACGCTGCATGCCGCCCAGCGACACGAGGCCGTACTGGATGACGCGTGAGCCGCCGCTGTACTGGGTCGGGTTGACGTTGGCGTCGTCGGCCCCCAGGCGGGTGTCGAAGACGTCGTTGGCCACGTTGAGGCCGAGATGCACGGCGGCCGCGCCGATGACGGTGAGGAAGGCGGTGAGCGGATGGAAGTAGCCGTTCGCCGCGGCGATGGCAAGCCCGATGGCCACCGGGATGAGCGTGGCGCTCAGGAACGGCAGGCGGGTGGCTCGCAGGAAGAGCCAGCCGCGGGACAGGCGCGGGCGGACGGCGCGGCCCGACTCCCGCGAGACGCCCTCAAGGTAGCGCTGCGACTGTCCCACGGTCCGCTCGAGGTACTCGGGGAACGGGATCTCCGCCTCGTCCCAGCCCCAGGCGCTATCGCCGCCGAACGTCAGGCGGGCCTCGTCGGCGCTCGCGACCCGACCCCAGACGGTCACGTGACGGCGCTCGTCGTAGCCCACGCCGGGCTGCGGACGGATGTGGCTGCCGGTCAGGCTGACCTCCGAGTCCGGTGGGATCTCGAGGCCGGCCGGCGCCGCGAAGGAGGCGCTGCCGGCACCCGCATCGATCGAGTCGAGCGTCACGGCGGCGCTCATCGGAAAGCCGTCCAGTCCCACCCAGGTCAGCAGGGCGAAGGGGAACTCGGTCAGTCTGGTGAGGCCGGTCGAAGCGTCGAAGCGGGCTACGCCCGCACGCAGGTCCATGATCAGGCGACCTCTGCCGTGGCGGCGCTCGACGCGCGAGGTGGGGAGCCGTCGAGAGGGACGGAGGAGACGCTGGGCGCGCTGCTCGTATCGCCATCCGGCCAGAGGTAGGCCCGCTGCGGGGTCACCTCGATGACCGCCCGCTCGAAGAACAACGGAAACGCGACGCGGGCCTTCAGGAACTGGCGGATCACCGGCTCCTTGGCCTCCCACAGTGGCAGGACTCGCTCCCAGTCGGTATGCGGGTCGCCATCGATGACCTGCGCCAGGCCCTGGATCGTCGCCCGGGCTTGCCGGCCGCCCAGAGCGACCGGGTCGCTGAGCGAGATGGAGACGCGCGGGTCAGCCTTGAGATGCTCCAGCTTGCGGGAGAAGAGGATGCTGGACGTCATCAGGATCCGCTCTCCATCCCAGAGCGGGATCAGCGGGTATGTCATGGGCCGCCCGCCCGGGCGGACCGCCGTCAGCTCGGCCACCAGCGCCGTCTCGAGCAGGTCCCTGATGGGTTCGGGGAGCCAGGCCATCGTTGGTCTCCAGTCGCCGGGTCGCGGGTCTCGCTTCTGGAGCTCGGCGCCGGGCGTATTCGTGCTCCCGAATGGTAGCACGTTGTCGGCCGAGGCGGGAGGCGGGGATGGTCATCCGGTGGCAGCGCTGGTCTCCTATAGGAGGGACTCCGGCTCGAAGGGTCGCCCGCTGAGAACCTTGCGTGCAGCCTGGCGGCCCTGGACCGTCTCGACGAGCTCAGGGAGAGGATGGCAGTGGAGCACCCCAGACGCTAGACGGACCGGACGCGGCGACCGCCGTTCGGCTCGAGCGCGGACGAGATGAACCCAGCAGGTACTGAGGGAGGGCGCTGGCAGCGGCGGTCCTGGAGGCGATCTACGAGCTCGAGCAGCTCGGGCAGACGACCGTCACATTGGACCGTCCCATGATCCTGCTGACCCTCGACGTCGTGGAGCACCACCGGTTGACTGCCTATGACGGGCTGTACCTGGCCCTCGCGGAGGCGTCCCGGCCCATGCTGCTGCCTGCCGACATCGAGCTGGCAGGTGCCGCCGGCGGTAGGGCGATCCTCCTACCGAGACGCGTGTCCGGCCTTGCCGAGGCACCGCTCAGGGGAGACCAGCACCGCGGCCTTTCCTAGTCTCGCCGTGGTCGCCGCTGTGTAATACGAGCGCCTTCCAGACGGTAGATTTCTCTCTTCCGCCGGAGCCGGCCGTTGCGGTACCATGCCCGGCGTGCCCACCGAGACATCCCCTCCGCTCATCCATGCCCGCGGCCTGACCAAGCGCTTCGGCGACTTCACGGCCGTGGACGGCATCGACTTCGATGTCGCGCCCGGCGAGGCTTTCGGCTTCCTGGGCCCGAACGGCGCGGGCAAGACCTCCACGATGCGCATGATCGGCTGCGTCTCGCCC
>JBBSMF010000320.1:0-2805 GCA_038233295.1 Candidatus Limnocylindrales bacterium
CGGATCGTTCGTGGTCAGGCTCGATACGGGGGAGGGGATCCACTACCTCGATCTGGGCGATCCGGTCGATCAGGCGACGCCCGCCGCGCGCGACGAGGCTTCCTCGCCGGATCCCACGGCTGCCTTGCCGCCGCTCGTCCTCCTTCACGGCCTCTCCCAGACGGCTTGGTCGTGGGCGCCCGTGGCGCGAAGGCTGCGCGTCCACACCCGGGTACTGGCGCCGGACCTGCGCGGCCACGGCCTCTCCGATCCCACTCGGGCTGGCTACGACCTCGACTCGCTGGCAACGGATATGCTCACCGTGCTCTCCGGCAACGGCTGGGGTGAGGCGGTCGGCGGGCCGGCCGCGGTCGTGGCGGGACACGGCTTCGGGGCCATGATCGCGGCGACCATGGCGGCACAGGCACCGGGTTCGGTGGCCGGCCTCGCGCTGGTGGACGGCGGCTGGGAGGAGATGGCCGAGGCCACTCGCTCGTCCGCCGACGAGTACCTGGCGGCCATCGCTGAGCCGCCCGAGGTGCTCGCCTCCATGGATGCCTTCTTGGCCGATCGGCGCGACTTCCATCCGCCCTCGTGGGACGCCGACCAGGAGCGCGCGGCCCGCGCCCAGGTCGATCAGAAGCATGCCGGCCATGTCGGGCTGGTCAGCCGCCCGACCGCCATCCGGGGCTGCGTCCAGGCGATGTGGAGCTACGACCCTTCGGCGGTGCTGACTGCGATCCCGCGACCCCTGGCGGTGCTCGTGGCGGAGACGAGCGCGGACGACGAGAGCGCGCGTGAACGCCGGCTGGCGCTGGAGGATGTCCTGGCCATGCGTGCCGCCCGCAGCCTGCCGGCGGCCGAGGTGACCCGCTTCACGGGAGCCGGGCACAACCTGATGCGCTACCGCCCGGACGATGTCGCAGCGGCGCTCTTGGCCCTGCTCCGGAGGGCGGCGGAGCCGCCGAGCTCTACCAGCGGTGATAGGCGGGGTGACCCGGCCTGACGGCGACGAAAGTGCCGCGGCAGCTGGCGGTCACCACGTCGCCGGAGCTCAGCGTGGTCTCGATGGTGGCGCGATCCTCGGTCGACTCGGCGACGCGGGCGTGCAGGTGCACTGGGCCGCCGGACGGGGTCGGCTTGAGCAGGCGGACGTGGAAGTCGGCCGTCACGGTGGTGGGTGGGTGGTCGGCGGCGGCCTTCTGCATCAGGTGGTGCGCCGCGGTCCAGTTGGAGTGGCAGTCCATGAGGGTGGCGATGATGCCGCCGTTGAGGATGCCCGGGAAGGCTTCGTGGTGCGCGTCGGGGGTCCAGTCGGAGACGCACTCGTCCCTCTCTGGGAACGAGCGGATGTGAAGGCCCTGATCGTTGGCCGGCCCGCAGCCGAAGCAGATCGACTGCGCGGCGTATCGTTCCTGGAGGCTGCCTGAGCGTTCCTGGAGGTTGGCTGAGCGCTCTTCGTCCGTGCTCTGGCGATCCATGGCCAGCAGTCTAGGCGGCTGGGCTACGATGGGCGGGTGACTGACATCGCCATCGTCCTCATCCTCATCCTCGTGGGCCTGTTGATGTTCCGGGGCCCCAAGGTCCTGCCACGTATCGGCGCAGCGCTGGGCCACGGGGTCCGCGAGGCGCGCGAGGCCGCCGACCGCAGGTTCGGCTCCTCGGACGACGAGGACCCGGCCGCGCGACCCCGTCCCTAAGGTCGGGACCTCGCCCATGACGCCGTTGCCGCCGCATGTCCGCTCGCTCGTGGACCAGATCGAGCGCGACGGCAGCCAGTATGGAGACCCCCATCGCGTCAGCGACCCTCACGGCCCGGTAGAGGTCGCGGTGAGGCAGATCCTCGTGGAGATCGGTGAGGATCCGGACCGCCCGGGTCTGCTGGGAACCCCCGATCGCGTCCACCGGATGTACACGGAGCTCACGGACGGCTACCACGTGGATCCCGAGCGCCTGCTCAACGGGGCCATCTTCGATATCGACTACAGCGAGATGGTGGTGGTCCGGGAGATCCCCTTCCACTCACTCTGCGAGCACCACCTGCTGCCCTTCTTCGGGACCGCCTCGGTGGCCTACATCCCGGAGGGCCGGGTCATCGGGCTCTCCAAGATCCCGCGCATCGTGGAGATGTACGCGCGCCGGCTGCAGATCCAGGAGCGCCTGACCCAGCAGATCGCCGACTTCCTGATGGAGCGCCTGGCGCCAAAGGGTGTCGGCGTGGTCCTGGAGGCGTCGCATCTATGCGCCGTGATGCGCGGTGTGCGCAAGCCGGGCACCGTCATGACCACCAGCGCCGTGCTGGGCATCTTCCGCTCCAATGACAAGACGCGCGCCGAGTTCTTCGCCCACCTTGCCCGACCTGCCCCAGGAGTGCCGTAGAGCGAGCCGTAAGCGCTGCGGTATCGCTCAACGGGGGACCGGCGCCGACCGCTTGGCATCGAAGGGTGAGGGTGCTCCCCGCTTGGACCGCCACACGTGCGAATGGACCCTTGGGCCGATGCAGTGCACGTCCAAGGGGTGCTAGCGGCTCCTCTGGCGGTCGACTCGCTCACCAGAGGTGCGAGTCGACCGCGGACCAACTCACGGAGGGCCACGGCAGGGATGTCGCCGTCGGTCAAGGGTCCATTCGCTCCTGACACGAGCCACCTCGTGCACGAGCCTGGCCTGCGGATCGGGGGCGGCCAGGTCCGTCGCGACGGCCCCACCGCTATCATCGAGACCATGCCCGAACGTCCCATCAAGGTACTCATCGCCAAGCCCGGTCTTGACGGCCACGACCGCGGCGCCAAGGTGCTGGCTCGCGGTCTGCGTGACGAGGGGTTCGAG
>JBBSMF010000321.1:0-2804 GCA_038233295.1 Candidatus Limnocylindrales bacterium
CCCGCCTTCAGCGCCGCGTCGCGCACGGCACGCTTCTCCACGCTGGTGACACCCGAGGGCACGCTGATCATCACGTCCGGCTTGGTGAAGGAGCGGCCGGCCTTCTTGATGAAGTAGCGCAGCATCGCCTCGGTGATCACGTAGTCGGCGATGACCCCGTCCCTCATGGGCCGGATGGCCGTGATGGCGCCCGGCGTCCGGCCGATCATGTCGCGCGCCTCATCGCCTACGGCGACGATGTGGTTGTCCTCGCTGACGGCCACCACCGACGGCTCCTGGATGACGATGCCCTTGCCCTTGACGTAGACCAGGATGTTGGCCGTGCCCAGGTCGATGCCGATCTTCACGGTGACGCCTAGCCTTCCGAAACGTGCGCTATGCGCGCACCCAGATCGACGAACTTGCGCTCGATATCCTCATACCCCCGGCGCACCTGGTGGGCGCCGTGGATGACGCTCTCGCCGTCGGCGGCCAGGGCGGCCAGGATGAGCGAGGCCCCAGCTCGCAGGTCGCTCATCTCCACCTCCGACGCGCGCAGGTGACAGGGACCGGTCAGCGTGGCGTGGTGAGCGTCGACGATCTCCACCTCAGCGCCCATGCGGGCCAGCTCGTCGAGCCACTCGAGGCGGTCCTCGAAGATCGACTCGTGGATGCGACTCGTTCCCTGGGCGCGGGCGAGCAGGACCGCCGTGGGCGGCTGAAGGTCGGTGGCCAGGCCGGGATAGGGCGAGGTCTCGATGTCGGTCGCCCGGTAGGCGTCCTCGTCCTGGCTCCCGCGCACCCGGATGGTGTCGCCGTCGCGATGGAGCGACACGCCCATCCGCTCCATGACCTCCAGGAACGCACCAAGTTGGCCGGCCGGCGCATGGCGTACGGTGACGTCGCCGCCGGTCACGGCCGCCGCCACGATGAATGTGCCCGCCTCGATGCGATCGGCGATGACCCGGTGATCCGCGCCGCGGAGCCGGCGGCGCCCCTCGATCTCGATGGTGTCCGGCGCGCTGCGCACGATATCCGCACCCATCTCGCACAGGAACGCGATGAGGTCGTCCACCTCGGGCTCCTGGGCCGCCGGGCGGATGGTCGTGTGTCCGTCGGCGAGGGTGGCCGCAAGCATCGCGTTCTCCGTGCCCATCACGGTCACCGCGGGGAAGTCGACCTGTCCGCCGCGCAAGCGACCGGGCGCCTGGGCGAAGTAGTAGCCGTTCTTGTAGGCCACCTCCGCGCCAAGGCGCTTCATCGCCTCGACGTGCAGGTTGACCGGGCGCCGGCCGATGCGATCCCCGCCGGGATTGCTGATGATCACCCGCCCGAAGCGGGCCAGCAGCGGGCCCAGCAGGATGAAGCTGGCGCGCATCTTGGCGGCGGCCTCCAGCGGCACGAAGAGCCAGTCCACGTCGCCCGCCGCGACCTCATAGGTGTTTCGCGCGGGGTGATCCACTACCACGCCGAGGTCGCGCAGCGTCTCGACCATGACGTGAACGTCCGCTATCTCGGGCACGTTGGTGAAGCGGCAGCGCTCACCGGTCAGGGTGGCCGCGGCCAGCAGCTTCAGGGACGCGTTCTTGCTGCCGCTGACGGGCACCTCACCGCGCAGCGGCCGGCCACCCTCCACGCGAAACGCCTCGCGCTGGACGGGCGGCTCCTCATATTCCCAGTGGAAGGGACGCGCGTCAGCCATGGAGGGTCAGCCGCGCTGCCGCGGGCCCTCTCGCCGGCGCCGCTCGGCCACGCGGATGCGGATCAGTGCACGTTGCAGGGAGGCACGCGCTCGGGCCAGATCCGCCGGCTCCTCGAAGCCCTCTTCCAGGGCACGCTCCGCCTCGCGGCGCGCCTGCTCCGCCGACTCCAGGTCGATCTCCGAGGCCATGTCCGCCGTCTCGGCCATCACGACGACCTTGTCCGGCCGCACCTGGAGGAAGCCGCCGGCGATGGCGAACGACTCCTCCGAGCCGCCCTTGCGGATGCGCAGCTCGCCGACGCCCAGGGTGGAGAGCAGCGGCGCGTGGTGCGGCAGGATGCCCAGCTCGCCCTCCGCTCCCGGACACACCACGGAGTCGACGTCGTCCTCGTAGGCGAGCCGCTCCGGCGTCACGATCTCCAACCTGAGCGGCACTAGCGCGTCTCCCCGGTCACGCTTCGAGCTTCGCCGCGTTCTCGCGAACGTCTTCGATGGTGCCTGCCAGGAAGAAGGCCTGCTCCGGCAGGTCGTCCGCGTTGCCTTCCAGGATCTCTCGCGCGGAGGCCACGTTCTCCTTGATGGTCACGTACTTGCCGGGACGCCCGGTGAAGACCTCGGCCACGAACATGGGCTGGCTCATGAAGCGCTGGAGGCGTCGGGCACGCGACACCGTGATCTTCTGCTCCTCGGAAAGCTCGTCGATGCCCAGGATGGCGATGATGTCCTGGAGGTCTCGATAGGCCTGGAGGACGCGCTGCACCTCCCGCGCCACCTCGTAGTGGTCCTGCCCCACGATGTTGGGGTCGAGCACGGTGGAGGTCGAGGTGAGCGGGTCCACGGCGGGGTAGATGCCCAGCTCGGTCAGGTAGCGCTCCAGGCGGATGGTCGAGTCCAGGTGGCCGAAGGCGGTCGCGGGGGCCGGATCGGTGTAGTCGTCGGCGGGCACGAAGATGGCCTGCAGCGAGGTGATCGAGCCGGTCTTGGTGGACGTGATGCGCTCCTGCAGCCCGGCCATCTCCGTGGCCAGGTTGGGCTGATAGCCCACGGCGGAGGGCATCCGGCCCAGGAGCGCCGACACCTCGGAACCGGCCTGGGTGAAGCGGAAGATGTTGTCGATGAAGAG
>JBBSMF010000322.1:0-2795 GCA_038233295.1 Candidatus Limnocylindrales bacterium
GCCAGCTGAACCTGACCCGCACGCTGGCCCTGGAGCTTGCCCCGCTCAAGATCAACGTCAACAACATCGGTCCGGGGATGGTCCTGACGCCCTTCAACCAGGAGGCCATGGACGATCCCGAGGAACTGGACCAGCAGGTCCAGAGCATCCCCTGGAAGCGCGCGGCCGAGCCCGAGGAGATCGGCAAGCTGGCGCTCTACCTGGCCTCCCAGGATGCCGACTACGTGACCGGGGCCACCTGCTCCATCGATGGCGGGCTGATGCAGAACCAGGGGCAGGGCGCGTAGTCCCTGCCGCGGCCGACCCTCCCGTCGCTATCCGGGACCCTTGCGACTGAGCTCCGTCAAGCGCCAGGCTGCGTTGATCATGCCCACGTGGGAGAACGCCTGGGGGAAGTTGCCCATGATCTGCCCGCTGCTCGGGTCGTTCATCTCGCCCATCAGCCCCAGGTCGTTGGCCAGGCCATTTAGCGCCTCGAAGCGAGCGCGGGCCTCGCGCTCATCTCCCAGCAGGGCGAGGCACTCCACCAGCCAGTAGCTGCAGATGACGAAGCCGTTCTCCTCATCCTCCCAGCGTCGGATGAGTGGTCCGACCGATAGCCCGCTTTCAACCCGACGGATGGTGGCCGCCATGCGCGGATCGGTAGCGGGCAGGAACCCGACCAGGGGCATGAGCAGGACGGATGCGTCCAGCTGGTCGGATCCGAAGGCGCCCGCGTAGGCGCCGATGGTCTCGCTCCACGCCTCGCGCAGGACAGTGGCGTGGATCTCGTCTCGCTCGTGCTCCCAGTGTGCGGTATCGATGTCGTCCCCCAGGCGAGCGGCCAGCTTCACGGCGCGATCCAGCGCCACCCAGCACATCACCTTCGATGAGGTGTACTGCCGCTCGCGGTCACGCGCCTCCCACATGCCCGCATCCGGGTCCCGCCAGCCGCCCGCCGCCCGGTCAGCGAAGTCGCGCAACATCTCGCGCGTGTGCGGATCGAACTCGGCTATCTGTTCGCGCAGGAGGTAGGCGGAGTCGAGCACCTCCCCCATCACATCGAGCTGGCGCTGCTCCCAGGCCTTGTTGCCGACTCGCACGGGCTGGTTGCCGCGATGACCGGCCAGGTGATCGAGATGATGTTCGGAGAGATCGCGCCGGCCGTCCGAGCCCAGCACGATGGGCACGTGGCGGTTCCCGGGACGCCCCAGGGATCGAGCCAGGAAACCGAGGAACCGGTCGGCCTCCGTGGGACAGGCCGCCACCCAGAGCGCGCGCATCGTGAACGACAGGTCACGGAGCCACACGTAGCGGTAGTCCCATGTGTCGCCGCGGCCGAGATGCGCCGGGAGGGAGGTGGTCGGTGCTGCGATGACGCCGCCCGTCCTCTCGTCGGTCAGACCCTGGAGGACGACTGCCGAGCGGCGAACCAGGGCAGCTGCCACGCCGTCATACGACATATGCAGCTCGTTCCAGCTCCGCCATCCCTCCAGCGTGGCCTGCAACAGCTCCCGGGCAGGCGGGTGCTCCCGATCCTCGTCGCCTGACGTGTCGAGCGCCCAGAGGACGAAGGCGCGGCTGTCATCCTGGCTGACCTGGAAGCGGGCAGTGGCCCGGTCGCGCTCCAGCTCCAGCGGCACGTCCGTCTCCAGGCGCAGTGCGGCCGCCCCGCCACGCATCTCCAGGGCGCCATCCCGCATCTCCAGCCATGGGACGGTCAACCCGTACTCGAAGCGTGGGGCCAGCTCCATCTCCACGCTGGCCTGGCCCCGGACGCCTTCCACGATGCGCACGAGCGCGCGCGGAACCCGCTTGCCGATCTCATGTCCGCGGCTGCCGGGGGCGAAGGCCAGGAAGTCGGTGATCGCCACGGCACCGCCCGGGGTGTCGAACTCTGTGCGCAGCACGAGGCTCTCGCCCAGGTAGTGGCGCGTCGCCGGACCTGCCTCCAGGGGAGCGATCCTCCAGTGACCAGCGTCAGGATCCAGGATCCGCCCGAACACGGAGGGCGCATCGAAGCTGATCGGACAGTGCCAGTCGATGGAGCCGTCGCGCGAGACAAGGGCCGCCGTGCGGCAGTCGGACAGGAAGCCGAAGTCGCCGATGGGGGTCATGCCGGGAGCCTAGCGCCCCCCGGTTCGGCGCGTCAGGAAGATGTCGCATCCCAGGCCGGCCACTGCACGAAAGAAGACCCCCGGCGTCGGCCGGGAGTCCAGCGAGAATGGAAAAGATGGTTCCCTAACGGGTCGCCACCGAAGGGGTGGAGCCGCGAACCATGTAGCCGACGCCGATGCCGACCACGGCGAGACCAGCGTGCAGGATATGCACGGGCACGTTCGCGGGGATGGGATCGAACAGTCCGAACAGGGTCGGGCTCAAGAGCACGGCCACGAAGATGACCACGTACAGGATGCCGAAACCCAGGAAGGCGCTCGCCTGCTGCGCGCCACTGAGCCCGAAGGCGATGTACAGCGCCAGTGCTCCCGTCACGAGGTGCACGAGGTTGTGCACGGAGTTCGTGGCGAGCAGTACGTCCGTGCCGTTGTTGTTGACGCCCGGCCCGACGATCGGGTTGTCGATGAAGCCAAGCAGACCGGCCGCTACGAGCACGACGCCGATGATGGCGGCCACGCTCCTGACCATTCCGTTGTTACCCATGTGCGTTTTCCTCCCTCGTCAAAGGTCGGCTCTGAGCCGACCTGTTCCATCTGACCGGGCAGCCTCTAAGACGGAGGCCGGCTCCGGCGGCGTTCACCGCGCCTTACCAGACCTGTTCGCAGCACAATGGTGGTCGGATGGGCACGAACCGCCGC
>JBBSMF010000323.1:0-2792 GCA_038233295.1 Candidatus Limnocylindrales bacterium
CGGAGCGCGTATCCACATGCGGGCGCATCCCACGCTACCAGCCGCTGCCAAGGCTGAGGCCGCCCCGGTGAGATGATGTGCCGGCGGGACGCACCGCTATCGGGCCCTCTGGGGGTCCGTGCCACCAAGGTGATCGATGAACAAGTCTCGCGGCTCCATCGCCGGCCTCGCTGCTGCCGCCGCTGCGCTGGGTGCCGAGGAGTTCCTGGCGGGCGCGCTTCCCGGCGCGCCTTCCCTGGTCGCGGCCATAGGCACCTTGATCATCGATCTCCAGCCGCCCGGCGGCAAGGAGCTTATCGTCGCCCTGTTCGGGGAGGCGGACAAGCTGGCCCTGATCGTGGCCGTCACGGCCGTGGCGCTCCTCATCGGCGCGCTGCTCGGGCTGGCGGCCCTGCGCAACAGGACCATCGCGGACGTCGGCTTCCTCGCGTTCGGGGCGCTGGCGCTCTTCGCCGCGCTGCGTGATTCGCAGGCGACCACGCTGCTGTCCCTGCTGAGCGCCGCCATCGCCGTGGCCGTAGCTGTCTTCGCCCTGCGCTGGTTGCTGCCCCGGGCCGCCGCCGCCAAGTCAGAGGCGGCGCCGCGTCCGGGCACGGATCCGGAGCGACGCACGTTCCTGCGGCGCGCCGGGGCCGCGCTGCTGCTGGGCGCGGTGGGTGCCGTGCTGGGTCGCTACCTGATCGGCCTTCGCGACCTCCCCGTCAGCGCGACGGCGGTCATGATCCCCGCGCCCGGAGAGACCTTGGCGCCCCCTCCGTCGGCCGCGACGCTCGATGTCCCCGGCATCACCCCATTGATCGTGCCCAACGATGAGTTCTATAGGATCGACACAAGCCTGGTCGTACCCTCGATCAGCGCAGCGACCTGGAGCCTGCGGGTCCACGGGATGGTCGATCGGGAGGTCGAGCTGACCTACCAGGAGCTGCTGGCGATGCCCTTGATAGAGCGCTACGTGACCATCGCCTGCGTCTCCAACGAGGTCGGCGGCAATCTCGTAGGCAACGCAAAGTGGACCGGTGTGCGGCTGCGCGAGGTGCTGGACATGGCCGGGGTACAGGCGGGAGCAACGCAGATCGTCGGTCGCGCCTTCGACGACTGGACGGCCGGCTTTCCCACGGAGTACGGCCTCGACGACGGGCGGGAGGCGCTCATCGCCGTGCAGATGAACGGCGAACCGCTGCCCCGGGCACACGGCTTCCCGGCGCGTCTCATCGTGCCCGGGCTCTTCGGCTATGTCAGCGCCACCAAGTGGCTCTCGGAGATCGAGCTGACCACGCTGGAGGCTTTCGACGGTTACTGGGTACCACTCGGCTGGAGCAAGCTCGGTCCGATCCTCACCCAGTCCCGCATCGACGTTCCTCGCTCCGGAGCGACCGTGCCGGCCGGGCTAGTGGCCGTAGCGGGCGTCGCCTGGGCGCCTGATCGAGGCATCGAAGCGGTGGAGGTCCGCGTCGACGAAGAGCCCTGGCAGGCATGCGAGCTGTCCGCGCCGCTGTCGGACGACACCTGGGTGCAGTGGAAGCGCGACTGGCAGGCGACTCCCGGGCGCCACACCATCCAGGTACGCGCGACCGATGGCCTGGGTGACGCACAGACCGCGGATCGAACGCGACCCGCTCCCGATGGCGCGCGCGGCCACCACAGCATCGACGTGCAGATAGGCTGACCCGTCGGGCTGGGACGAGGCGCCGCGGCCGGCGGCGTGGCCGGGGTGTCGCGGCCGGCGGGTCGATGAAGCGCGGTTTACGGTTCGGGGCGGTAGTAGGTGACTCGCGAATGGTCGCCGACGCCTGGCACCCTGTCCCAAGCCTGGATCCACGCTGGGCAAGGTCCTGATGCCGCTCCCTCAGGGCCATCGTGGCGGCGGCGCGTCACTTATCACCGCCACCATCCATAGATGGAGGAGTTCACGGAGCGGGAGCAGTCCTTCGGCTTGTGCTACGCCGGGTAGCGCTACGGGCGTATTGGTCGCCGCTCCTGCGCTTGTGCTACGCGGGGTAGCGCTACGAAGCGTCGGGCCCGCCACTACTCCGCTTGTGCCGGTCTGGGTAGCGTCAGCCCCACGAGATCGCTCCGGATCCGGCCTCTAACAGGCCCTCGGGCCGCCGGTGCTCCGCGTAACGCTCGTCTGAGTGGCTTTAGCCGAGGAGATCGGCGTCAGCCGTGAATGCCCCGGGTCGCCGCCCTGGAAGCACCGCCCTCAGGATCCGGGTGCCGAGCGCCGCCACGAGGCGACGACGTCGTCCCGGCCCAGGGCCAGCAGCAACGACGCCAGCAGCGTGACCCGCGGGACCACCGAGTCGAGATCCAGGTACTCGGCCGGCGAATGATCGTTGCCCCCGACCGGACCGAGGCCGTCGATCGTGGGCACGTCCATGCCGGAGGTCGTGTTGGCGTCGGAGGCCCCGCCGGTCGCCGCATCCCGAAGGTCGAAGCCCAGCCGCCCGGCCAGTGCCTGGGCGTGCTCCACCAGTCGGGTCGAGCGCTCCAGCTTCTCCATGGGCCAGTGCCGGCCGTGCTCCTCGACCTCCGCCGTGACGTCCGGGACGGTGCAGCGAGCGGCGATCTCGCGGATCGCGGCCTCCGCCTCCTCCATCGACTCCCTCGTGACGGCGCGCAGGTCCACCTTCAGGAGCGCACGCTCGGCCACTACGTTGGGCCGCGTGCCGCCCTCCACGACACCGGCGTTGACGGTGACGCCCGGCCAGCGGCCGTTCAAGGCGTGGAGGCCCAGGATCTTGTGCGCTGCCTCCAGCACCGCGCTGCGGCCCTTCTCCGGCTCCACACCGGCA
>JBBSMF010000324.1:0-2770 GCA_038233295.1 Candidatus Limnocylindrales bacterium
CGATCTCGGCAACGCCGCGCACCGTGGCGATGGCCGAGCAGTAACGGTCCGTGGATAGCGCGACGGCCCGTTCCACAGCCGTTTCGCTCACGCCTCGCCCGCGGATGGTGAAGTGCAGGACGATCGAGCGATACGGCCACGGTCTTTCGGGGTCCTGCGTCCCTTCCACGCGGACGTCGATGCCCGTAACGTCCTGGCGGCCCTTGCGCATGATCTCCACGATGTCCCAGGCGGCACACGACCCAACGCCGGCAAGGATCAGCTCCGAGGCGCTGAAGCCGGTCGCCGGGCGGTCACTGCCCGGTTCGTGTGGTGCGTTGACGTTGATGGTCTGGCCAGGATGCGAGCCACTTGCCGTGAAGCGCTCCGCTTTACCGTCCCAAGCGACCTTGACCGTCCGCACGCTGGCCCGTCGGTCAGATCTGGTCGGCGATGGCCGACAGGATGGAGCTGACCTGGCTGCTCAGGAAGAGGAGTGCCACGAGCGTGACGATGGCGATGAGCGCGACGATGAGGCCGTACTCTACGAGGCCCTGCCCGCGCTCGCCGGCCGCCGGCCATCGGGTACCGGTCACGGGCGGATGCCGGTCACTCGCTGATGACCGCCCATATGAAGCCCATGAAGATGAAGAAGCCCGCGAAGAGCCCGATGAGCGCAGGCCCGCCGACATTGTTCGCCGGCAGGTTGAGGCTGGCCAGGAAGCCCATCGAGGCGATCCACGCGACCAGCAGGAAACCGAAGAGGTAACGAGCGTTCTTGTTGGTGACCGTGCGCACCCAGCCCGTGTAGCGTCGTTCAGGCACGAGGGCGACGCGCAGGAGGACCGCGATCATGACGCCGCCCATGAGCACGCCGATGAGCAGGGCCACGGGGTGACCGATGGCCGACTGGAAGCCCGCGTATAGCGACACCAGCACCACGCCCGTGAGGAGGAAGGCGAAAACGACGCCCATGTGCTGAAGCCGTGCCATCGCGCCGGAGTCTAGCAAACGCGACCGCTGGCCCGTCCGCCTGTGTCACTGGCCCGTCCGCCTGCCGGATCGCGCGCGTGCTGGCCGCGGTATCATCCCGCTTCATCCAGTCTGCATAGAGTCTATGCACCGGGCAGAGGAGCTAAGCGCGTCGTGGAACGAACCGTGATCCAGGCGACGGAGGCGCCGTTCGTCAACCGGCGCGATCCGGCGCGGGCGCTCGGGCCGGACGGGCGTCCGGCGGTCAGCCGCCGCGCGTCCAAGTGGGCCGATGTGCCCGATGAGAAGTGGGACGACTGGCGCTGGCAGCTCTCCCACCGCGTCAACGAGCTGCACGAGATCGAGGAGGTCCTGAACCTCACCGACGAGGAGCGCGAGGGCCTCTCCGCGCCGGACAAGTTCCGCGTCGATATCACGCCCTACTTCATCAGCCTCATCGACCCGAACGACCCGGCCGATCCCATCCGCCGCCAGGTCATCCCGCTCGGTCGGGAGCAGCAGGCCTTCACGGCGATGATGGAGGACTCCCTGGCGGAGGACCGTCACTCTCCGGTGCCCGGCCTGGTGCACCGCTATCCCGACCGTGTGCTGATGCTGGTGACCACGCAGTGCGCCTCGTACTGCCGCTACTGCACCCGCTCGCGGATCGTGGGCGACCCTACCCAGAACTTCAACCGCAAGGACCACGAGGCACAGCTGGACTACCTGCGCCGCACGCCGCAGGTCCGGGACGTGCTCATCAGCGGCGGCGACGGCCTGACCCTGGCGCCCAAGCTGTTCGAGTCGATCCTGCGCGGGCTGCGCGAGATCCCCCACATCGAGATCGTGCGCATCGGCTCGCGCGTGCCGGTCTTCCTGCCGCAGCGCGTAGACGACGAGCTGTGCCAGATGATGGCCAAGTACCACCCGCTCTGGATCAACCTGCACTTCAACCATGCCCAGGAGATCACGCCGGAGGTCTCTCGCGCGGTCGACCGGCTGACGCGGGCGGGGCTGCCGGTGGGCAACCAGAGTGTCCTGCTGGCGGGCGTCAACGACTGCGTCAACATCCAGCGCGAGCTGGTGCACAAGCTGGTCGAGAACCGCATCCGCCCGTACTACCTGTACCAGTGCGACCTGGTCGAGGGCTCCGGACACTTCCGGACGCCGGCAGGCAAGGGCCTGGAGATCATCGAGGGGCTGCGCGGCCACACCAGCGGTTACGCCGTGCCCACCTATGTCATCGATGCGCCTGGGGGCGGCGGCAAGATCCCGGTCATGCCCAACTACCTGATCAGCTATTCCGACCACAAGATCGTGCTGCGCAACTACGAGGGCTACATCACGACCTACGAGGAGCCGCTCGAGTACCAACAGCACGACAAGGCCACCTGCCACTCCTGCCAGAACACACGGCCGGAGCCGGGACAGTCCGGCGTGCACGGCCTGCTCCAGGGTGAGCGCATGTGGATCGAGCCGCGCGGCTTCGAGGAGATCCACTCACGCGGCAACGTGGAGCAGCACCGGCTCCAGGATCCGTCCAAGTGGGTGCCCTACGGCGTGGGCGCGATCGAGGGACAGGCGGCACGCGCGCTGCCCGTCCTCGACGCGGGCATGAACGGCGGCTCCTCGCCCGACGATGGGATGACCGCCACGGAGCGGGCCGCAAGCGACACGAACGCGGGGATCGTGGACCCGGAGTCGCTGATCCCGAAGGCAGAGCGGGACTACGGCCCCGGGCAGGAGCCTCGGCCGCGAGAGGGCGAGCCGACCGCGTCAGCACACGGCGAGCTGCTCTAGGAACCGCCGACGCCGACGC
>JBBSMF010000325.1:0-2763 GCA_038233295.1 Candidatus Limnocylindrales bacterium
GCGGAAATCGAACGTGGGCCAGCTGGTCCTGCCGCAGGCCGTAGAGGAAGTAGCTCTGATCCTTGTCCGTGTCGCGGCCGCGCAGCAGCCGGTAGCGCCGTCCGCCGGGCTCGTCGGCGTCCTCCAGCGCATGGACTCGTGCGTAGTGGCCCGTCGCCACGGCGTCGCAGTCGTACATCCGCCGGGCCTGACCGAGGAGCGCACCGAACTTGACGTAAGTGTTGCAGTCGATGCAGGGGCTGGGCGTCCGCCCCTCCTGGTAGGCGATGAGGAAAGGGTCCATTACGCCGGCCGCGAACTCGCGTTCCAGGTTCAGCACGTAGAACGGGATGTCCAGCTGTGCCGCCACGCGACGCGCGTCATCGGCAGCGTCCAGCGAGCAGCAGCTCTTCTTGAACTCGCTGTACGAGTCGGCCACGTCATGCAGACGCATCCAGACGCCCACCGCCTCCGCGCCCGACTCCCGCACCAGCGCCGCGGCAACGGACGAGTCCACACCGCCGGACATCGCCACCAGGATCCGCTCCCTCATCGCTGGCCGGAGGACGTGCGGTGTCCGACGTCTACCGGTGCGACGAGCCGTCCGACTCCCGCTGCACCCGCCGTCATCAGACCGATAGTGAACCATGCCACGAGGATGCTCTCGCCTGGGTCGCGCGGGTCCACCAATAGAACGACCAGCCATGCCGCAGCGACTCCGGCGACAGCCGCGAAGCCCGCCGCAGTCACCATCGCCAGGGTCGGTCGATAGAGACCGCCGAGGATCGCGATCGCGAGGATGGCCGCCAGCCCGCCTTCGAACGGGAGATGCGGCAGCTGGACGACCCGGAAGCCGAGGATGGCGGTCAGGAAAGCCGTGCCCGCGATGGCAAGGACGGGAAGGATCATGCGCCCGCCTGGCCGAGCGGGTCGGCGGTCACGGCGGCGGCGGCGGCCCGCATACGCGCGATCGTGGCCGGGATGATGGAGGCAGCTCGCTCCACCTCCTCATCGGTCGTCTGGCGCCCGAGGCTGATGCGCAGTGCCCCGCGGGCCTCCTCGTCCGGATAGCCCATGGCCGACAGGACGTGTGAGGGCTCCGTGGAGCCCGTGCTGCAGGCCGACCCGGTGGAAGTGCAGATGCCCTCAAGGTCGAGCGCCAGGGAGACGGACTCGCCATCCGTGTCACGAGCGATCAACGAGAGATGGCCAGGCAGGCGCTCGCGCGGGTGCCCGGTGATCTCCACGCCGGGGACTGCCGTGGCCGCTTCGCGGATCCGGTCACGCTGACGCCGTAGCCGGCGGACGGTCTCTGGTCTCTCCGCGGTGCACAGCTCGAAGGCACGCGCCAGGCCCACGGCACCGGCCACGTTCTCGGTCCCGGCACGACGGTAGCGCTCCTGCGCGCCACCCTGCTGCTGCGGCAGGATGGTCGTGCCGTGGCGCATCCAGAGTGCGCCCATGCCCTTGGGACCCTCGAACTTGTGGGCACTGAGCGAGACGAGGTCCACATCGAGCGCCTTGACGTCGATGGCCACGTACGGCGCGGCCTGCACAGCATCGAGATGGATGAGGATGTTCCGCTGGCGGCGCACCACGCGCACCAGCTCGGCGATAGGTTGGATGGTGCCCACCTCGTTGTTGGCGACCATCAGGCTGACCACGATCGTCCGATCCGTGATCGCCCCAGCCAGCTGGTCGGGATCGAGGCGGCCATACCGGTCGACCGGCAATATCACCGACTCGAAGCCAAAGCTCTCCAGGTGCTTGACCGTGTGCAGGGCAGCGTGGTGCTCGACGGCCGTGGTGATGATCTGGTTGCCCGACGCCTTGCCCGCCCAGGCGGCACCCTTGATGGCCAGGTTGATGGCCTCCGTGCCGCCGCTGGTGAAGACGATCTCGCGCGGCTCCGCGTCAAGGCAGCGCGCCACCGTCTCGTGAGCCTCGTCCAGAGCGGCCCGCGCCCGGCGACCGGCAGCGTGCGCGGACGAGGCGTTGCCATAGGTCTCGGTGAGCAGCGGCAGCATCGCCTCGAGCACCTCGCGGCGAAGCGGCGTCGTGGCCGCATTGTCCAGATAGATCATCACGTCGATCGTACACCGGGTGTGTCCGGCCCCGGGGCGCTGGGCGGACTGCGCGGACTGGGCGGTGCTACAGTGTGCGCCATGAGCCATTCCGCAGAGACATCGCCGGGGCGAGTCGGCGTCCGTGAGCTGCGCCAGAACCTATCGGTCTACCTGCGTCGAGTGAAGGCGGGCGAGTCGCTGGAGGTGACCGAGATGGGCCGGCCGGTGGCACGGCTGATCCCGCTCACGACCGCGCACCGCGGTCGGCTGGCCGCACTCCTCGATGAAGGCCGTGCGAGCGCACCACGCGGTGACCTGCTGGACCGCGCACCCCTCGACCTTGGACCTGGCCCGACGGTGCTGGACCTGCTGCTGGAGATGCGCGGCGAGGAGGAGCGCTGACGGCCATCTACCTGGACGCCTCAGCCATCGTACGCATCTTGGCGGATGAGCCTGGTCGCGAGGCGATCGTAGCCTTCGTCGCCCAGCACCGAACGAGGGTCACCAGCGTGCTGTCGGCGGTGGAAGTACAACGGGCGGTGGCACGCAAGAGGCCTGACGCCGCATCGGCCGTCAGTGGCTACCTGGAGGATCTGGTCCTGGTCACACTCGATCGGGCGATCGTGTATCGCGCCGGCGTGCTCGCACCCGCCTCCCTGCGAAGCCTTGATGCGATCCATCTTGCTACCGCTCTGGAGCTCGCACCGGAGCTCGTAGC
>JBBSMF010000326.1:0-2762 GCA_038233295.1 Candidatus Limnocylindrales bacterium
ATCGCGCTCCTTGGTGACCGAGGCGATGGAGCGGACGCATCGCTGGGCCGAGCGCTGCCTGGAGGCACACGCGCGGCCGGACCAGGCTCTGTTCGGGATCATCCAGGGTGGGTTGGAGCCCGACCTCCGCGCGGAGTCGACCGACTTCATGCGCGCACTGCCCTTCGGCGGCCTGTGCATCGGCGGGCTGGCCGGGGACGAGACGGCCGGGCAGCGGCGGGCGGCGCTGGATATCGTGGTGGAGCGGCTGGCCGGCGATACCCGTCCGCGATACCTGATGGGCCTCGGCTCGCCGCTGGACCTCCTCGACGCGGTGGACGCCGGTGTGGACCTCTTCGATTCGGTGCTGCCCGCGCGGGTCGCGCGGAACGGCACGCTGTGGGTGCCCGGTGGGCGGCTCAACCTGCGCAACGCCCGCTTCCTGGACGATCCCGCACCTGTCCTCGAGGGGTGCCCCTGCCGTCTCTGCCGCACGTTCTCGCGGGCGTACCTGGCGCATCTCTTCCGGGCCAACGAGCTGCTGGCGTACCGCCTGGCGACTTGTCACAACCTGACCTTCACCCTAGACTTCATGGCACGGATCCGGTCGGCGTTGGCCGCCGGGACGTTCCCCCGACTGCGACGCGAGCTCCAAGGTCACGCGGCGTCGAGTGACGCTGCCGGGAAGCCGGCGTGACACGCAAGCTGGCGCAAAGTCGTGGTGAAGTCGTGGTAGAGACGCGTCATCGATACTCGGTGACGCCATGTGGAGGCGCCAGGAGCCATGGCAGGCAGAGTTCCCGCCCGCCGCGAGACGAAGAAGAAGCCGAAGGCCGCGAGCGCCAAGCCCAAGCTCGAATCCTTGCTCGACTCTCCGCCCCAGTCGGTGGAGATCATCAAGCCCAAGCGCAAGCCGAGGCACGAGGTCGACGAGGGATCGAGCGAGGAGTAGCTGTCGCCAGCCGGCCCTCGGTCGTAGCCTTGGAAGGAGAGGACCAGGCATGACCATCGCAGGGGCCGGGCGGACCGGCACGGATCGCAACGGCGTGGATCAGTCGGAACGATCGACGGGAGAGCGCAGCAAGGCGGTGGATGCCGCCATCCTGTCCATCGAGAAGCAGTTCGGGCGTGGCTCGATCATGAAGCTGGGCTCTTCGGAGCGGCAGCAGGTCGAGGCCATCTCGACCGGCGCTATCGCCCTCGATCTGGCGCTGGGCGTGGGCGGCCTACCCCGTGGCCGCATCACGGAGATCTTCGGACCTGAGTCCTCGGGCAAGACCACCCTCTGTCAGCACGTCCTGGCTGAGGCTCAGAAGAAGGGCGGCACGGTCGCCTTCATCGATGTCGAGCACGCCCTGGATCCCACGTACGCACGAGCCTGCGGCGTCAATGTGGATGAGCTCCTGGTCAGCCAGCCGGACACCGGTGAGCAGGCCCTGGAGATCACGGAGACGCTCATCCGCTCCGGTGGCGTGGACTGCGTTGTCCTGGACTCGGTGGCGGCGCTGGTGCCGCGCGCGGAGATCGAGGGCGAGATGGGCGACTCCTTCATGGGCATCCAGGCGCGCCTCATGAGCCAGGCCTTGCGCAAGCTGACCGGCGCTGTGAGCCGCTCCAACACGGCCCTCGTCTTCACCAACCAGTTGCGCGAGAAGATCGGCGTGATGTTCGGCAACCCGGAGACCACACCGGGCGGCCGCGCCCTGAAGTTCTACGCCAGCGTCCGCCTGGACATCCGGCGCATCGAGACGCTCAAGTCTGGCACCGACTCGATCGGCAGCCGCGTCCGGGTGAAGGTCGTCAAGAACAAGGTCGCGGCACCGTTCCGCCAGGCCGAGTTCGACGTGATGTACGGCGAGGGCATCTCCAAGGAGGGTGGCCTGCTGGACGTCGGCGTGGCCTCGGATGTGGTGACCAAGACCGGCGCCTGGTTCACCTACGGTGATGTGCGTCTGGGTCAGGGTCGGGAGCAGGCCAAGGAGTTCCTGCGCCAGAACCGCGATGTGACACAGCAGCTGGAGACGGAGATCCGCGGCAAGGTGGCCACCATCGAGGTCCCCGTCGAGGGCATCTCCGAGGCGGAGTGACGATCGATGCCGTAGCGACGGAGATCTGGACGCTCATCGAGCCACAAGGCCGTGCCTCGTAAGTACGTCGATCCGGCAGACCGACGCGCACGCCACGCGGCGGTCGACGATCCGGCGGTCGTGATGGAGGCAGCAGCGGCGTTCCTGGCGGTCCGGCCTCGTTCCGTGGACGAGACACGGCGCCGCCTCCGCCACCATGGATACCCGCCGGGATTGGTCGATGGTGTGCTCGAGCGCCTGGTCGAGATGGGCTATCTCGACGATGAGGGATTCGCGCAGGCGTGGGTGGAGAGTCGGGACCGTGCGCGGCCACGCGGTGAGATGGCACTTCGGCGAGAACTCTCCGTGAAGGGCATCGACCGCGAGACCATCAGGAAGGTTCTCGCAGGGCGGGCCGGGGGAAGCGTCGAGGCGGCATCCTCCGACGAAGGCCCGGTGTCGCACGTCGCCCGCACCGCCGCGATGGACGAGGGGCTCACGGTCTCGCCAGAGGTGAGCGCCGCCGCGCGGCTTCTCGAGCGGCGCCGAGCGGCCCTGCTCAGGGTCACCGATCCCCGCCAGCGGCGGCAGAAGGCCTACGCCCTGCTCGCGCGCAACGGGTTCGCCCCGGACATCTGCCAGGAGGCAAGCGCCGCCTTCGACATGGGCGCTGCTGATGCCGAGTGAGACATGGACCGTGCATCTCGGTGCTGGCTG
>JBBSMF010000327.1:0-2743 GCA_038233295.1 Candidatus Limnocylindrales bacterium
CCGTCGAAGACGTGGCAGGCGAGCGGACGACCGCCTGCGACACGGTGATCCTGGGACTAGGGTGGGCGGCGCGTGACGTCCTGTCGCGGATGACCGATGAACCTTCGGTGAGCGTGGTGGGTCCGGCGGCGGAAAGCTTCCCACTTCCCGCCGCGCCGACCGCGGGCACCGTCTGTCCCTGCTCGCGGGTACAGGTGGAGGACCTGTCGAGCGTCTGGGAGCGCGGCTTCCAGGAGCTGGAGCTGATCAAGCGCGCCACGCTGGCGGGCACCGGGACCTGCCAGGGAAGCGCCTGCCTGCCGCACGTTCGCGCCTTCATCGCGGCTCGCTCGGGGGAGATTCCCGAGCCATTCACCGCCCGACCCGCCTCTCGGCAGATCACCCTTGCCGAAGCCGGCACGGGCATCCACTTCGATGCCTTCCGGCGCACGGCGCTGCACGACGAGCACCTGGCGCTGGGGGCGCGCATGGACCGCTTCGGCGGCTGGTGGCGGCCGTGGCACTACGGCGACCACGTGGCGGAGTACTGGGCTGTCCGAGAGGGAGTCTCGCTGGGTGACGTCAGCACGCTGGGCAAGCTGGTGGTCTCAGGACCCGACGCCGTGGAGTTCCTGGAGCGGCTCTATCCCGTGGGCGTGGCGGACATCCGGGTCGGCCGCTCGCGGTACGCGCTGCTGCTGGATGAGGGCGGCCATCTCATGGATGACGGCATGATCCTGCGCGAGGCCGAGACACGCTTCGCGCTCACCTTCACCTCCGCTGGCGCCGGGCACGCCGAGATGTGGGTGCGCGATTGGATCGACACGTGGGACCTGCGCGTCCACGTGCTGGACCGGACGATGTCGCTGGCCGCGATCAACGTCACGGGGCCGCTCGCCGGGCGGCTGCTGGCGCGGGTCGGGCTGGGGGCCCAGCCGCGTTTCCTGCAGCACGTCCACGCCGAGGTCGCGGGCGTGCCCTGCCACGTGATGCGCCTCAGCTTCACCGGTGAGGCGTCCTTCGAGCTGCATCATCCGGTCGATCGGTCTGTCGAGCTGTGGCGTGCCCTCATGGCGAACGGCAGCGACCTGGGCATCGCGCCCCATGGTCTCCAGGCGTTGCAGGGACTACGCCTGGAGAAGGGCCACGTGATCGTGGGCATGGACTCGGACCTCGATTCGACGCCTCGGCGGTTGGGCATGGAGTGGGCCGTCAAGATGGAGAAGGGGGACTTCGTCGGTCGCAGCGCGTTGGCGCGCACGGCGGAGCTCCCCGACCATCGCCGGCTGGTCGGTCTGACCACGCCCGGCAGTGCACCAACGGAGGGCAGCCCGATCTGGTCGGAGGGAGAGGTCGTGGGGCAGGTCACCTCGAGCTTCACCTCGCCGGTCCTGGGCAGGGCGGTGATGCTAGCTTGGCTGAAACGCGCCCCGTTCCCAGACCGCGTGGAGGTGGACGGCCGGCAGGCGTCCGTGGTGAGACCACCGTTCTACGACCCGGAAGGCAACCGTGCGCGCGCTTGAGACCTTGCCCGGGCTGCGTGTCGTGTCCACGCCGGAAGCGCTCGACGCGGCGTCCTGGGGTGAGAAGTCGATCGTCCTGCGCTTCGCACCGGACGATGCCTTCGCCATCGGCGCTTCGGAGGCCGATATGGCCAGCCAGCTCGCCGACGAGCACGCGATCGCGGAGCCCGAGAAGGGCTTCGTAGGTATCTGGCTGACGGAGGATGAGCTCAGGGGCCTCGTCCTGCCGCACGTCGAGTGGCCGTTGCCCGCGCCACGTCCGGCGCTGGCGCAAGGTCTCATCGCGGGTGTGCCCGCCAAACTCTGGCTGGTCGATGACCGCGCTCTCCTGCTCTGCGCCGCGGCCCACGCCCGCGAGCTGACCGAGCGGCTGGGATGAGCCAGCAGGTCGACTTCGTCGAACGCAGGGCCAGGCTGCGATGGCAGGAGCCTAAGCCTGCCTACGACGTGGTGATCATCGGCGGCGGCGGTCATGGTCTGGCCACTGCCTACTACCTGGCCGCCCGTCACGGCATCACCGACGTCGCCGTGGTCGAAGCCGGCTACATCGGCTCCGGGAACTCAGGCCGCAACACCACCATCATCCGCGCCAACTACGGCATCCCGGAGGCCGTGCGCTTCTACCAGCACAGCCTGGACCTCTATCAGACCCTCGAGGAGGACCTGGACTGCTGGATCATGTACGAGACCAAGGGCATCATGTGGCTGGCCCACACCGAGACACAGATGCGCGCGGAGCGAGCCAGGTCCCTGCTCAACCTCGCCTCCGGGACAGAGACGCAGATGATCACGCCGCTGGAGGCCAGGGCGCTGTGCCCGCAGCTCGACCTGTCCGGTGGCGGTCGCTACCCCGTGCTCGGCGGCTCTTACCATCCTGCTGCGGCGACGGCGCGCCACGACCGGGTCGTTTGGGCCTACGCCTCGGGAGCCATGCGCCTCGGCGTCCACGTCCTGCAGCACGCGGAGGTCACCGGCCTGGTTCGGGAGGGTGGGCGCGTCACGGGCGTGGAGACGCCGGCCGGGTCCATCTCTGCCGGTGTGGTGTTGAGCGCGGTGGGCGGGCGCGTGTCGACCATCGCGGCTCACGCCGGAGTGCGGCTGCCCATCCGCACTCACCCCCTTCAGGCGTTCGTCACGAACAGCTACGAAGGGGAGTTCCCCGGGATCGTCAGTGACACCGAGCTGCTCTGCTACGTGTCCCAGACCGAGCGTGGCCAGATGCTCGTCGGCGCCGAGTACGA
>JBBSMF010000328.1:0-2738 GCA_038233295.1 Candidatus Limnocylindrales bacterium
CGCCGAGCCACGCAGCGCCGCCGAGCCAGGCAGCGCCGCCGAGCCACGCAGCGCCGCCGAGCCACGCAGCGCCGCCGAGCCACGCAGCAGCGCCGAGGCACGACGCCGCCAGGGCGCATCGCAGTGGGGGCTGCCAGTATCGTCCGGCCGTGGATCCCCGCCCGTACCTCAGCCTGTTTCGTAGGAACCCCGATTTCACGCGGCTCTATGTCGCGCAGCTCATCAGCTTCGGCGGTGACTGGTTCGCCACCGTGGCGTTGTTGGGCCTGGCCCTGGAGCTTACGGACTCGACCACGGTCGCATCCCTGGTCCTCGTCCTCCAGACAGCGCCATTCTTCCTCGCCTCGCCGTACGCCGGCGTCCTCGCCGACCGCCTCGACCGGAGGAAGTTGATGATCGCGTCGGATGTCGGACGTGCCGTGGCCGCCCTCGGCTTCTTGCTCGCCCGCGACGCTGCCACACTCTGGATCGCGCTCGCGTGCGTGGCCCTTCTATCGGTGGGAGCGGCGTTCTTCGAGCCCACGGCGACGGCATCGCTGCCCAACCTCGTCGACGAGGACGATCTTCCCTCAGCCAACGCACTCATCGGCGCGGCGTGGGGAACGATGCTCGCCGTGGGAGCAGCCCTGGGCGGTGTCGTAGCCGGCCTTGCCGGACGGGACGCCGCCTTCGTGGTCAATGCGCTCAGCTTCGCCGTCTCGGCGATCCTCATCTGGCGCATCCGGCGTCCTTTCAGGGCGCGCCTATCCGCCCAGGAAGCCGCCGACATCGAAGCGGCCGGAGGGACGGGAGGGCTGCGCCGATCCCTGCATGAGACGCTCGCCCTCGTCCGACGGTCACCGCTGGTCGGTGCGCTGCTGATGACCAAGACCACGTTCGGGGTGGGCATGGGTGTCATCCTGCTCTTGGCCGTGTTCGCCGAGGACGTCTTCGGGGCAGGCGACGCGGGCATCGGGCTGCTCTTCGCGGCACGTGGAGCTGGCGCCCTGGTCGGTCCGTTCATCGGCAGGCGGTACATGACCGATGACTCCCGCGGACTGCTGCGCATGATCGGTGTCGCCCTGAGCGCCTTCCTGGTGGGTTACGCGCTCCTGCCCGCCAGCCCGACGATCGCTGTGGCGTCCGTCTGCATCTTCATCGCGCACCTTGGCGGAGGCGCACAGTGGACCCTTTCCAGCTACGGTCTCCAGGTCGCGGTGCCGGACCGCCTGCGCGGGCGCGTCTTCAGCTTCGACTACGCGCTCGTCCTGATGGCCACGACCTTCTCCACGTTCGCGGCGGGCGTCCTGGCAGAGGTGGCGGGGCCGGTCCCGACGCTCTACGTCCTCATCGCCGCGGTGGCCTTGGCCGGTCTCATCTGGCTGGCCTGGACACGCCCGCTGCGAAGGATCCCCGCGCACCCGCCCGAGGTGCCGGATCACGCCTGAGCTGTTCCCGGACGTGGAACGCCCGCCGGCTGGGGCCGGCGGGCGTAGGAGTAGGGCCCGTTGACCGGGCCGGACGCGTGCTACAGGAAACGCATGACGATGGGGCAGTTCACCACGATGCCGGTGGATCCGAACGGAGCTCCGTCCGGGCCGGTGAGCCAGCCCTGCTCAACGAACTCCAGCAGCTGGAACTCGTCGATCAACCGCGATCGATAACCGCTGTCGATGGCTTCCTGCGACCACTCGGCGAGGTTCAGGTCCCATAGTGGGCTGTAGTCGAGAGCCACCGTCGGGAGCCCACCGACGACATGGACCGGAGGCAGCGGCTTGCCGTCCTCTCCCACGTCCGAGAGCGCGCTGTTCAGGCCCTGGCGCTGAGGATTGTCCGCGCCGGTCGGCCCATTGGCGATGGGGAAGAGGCGCTCCACGGCGCTGAAGGCGCCATCGTCAGCACCGGTCGGCACTTGACCGATGGCCGGGGCATACGTCCCCGAATCGAGTGCCGCGACCATGGGGTCGGACGCCTCGGTGCTGATGTAGGCGGACGGCTTGGCGAAGCTGAAGATGGGCGTCATCTGGAGCGTGACGGTGCCGCCCCGCTCGCCATCCGGGCAGATGCTGAGGACGCGATCGTGCACCTTGGAGTAGTCCACATCGCCGTCACAGAAATCGATCTCGTCCTCTTCGACATCGAAGGCCACGACCGGCGCGTTATAGATGTGACCGCCGCCGTTCTCCAGGCGGAACAGCGGTGTGTAGCGCGCCCCACCCTTGGAACCGGCCTGGAAGGAGGCGGGCGGGAAGAAGTCCGGGGCGTCTCCCGGTACGACGATCCGCTCCGGCGAGAAGTCGACCATGCCTCGCTCGAACAGGATCGAGCCGTCCTCCTGCAACCAGGCCCGGCGGACCGCGTCGCCCACGGCGGCGTAGTTGAGCTTGGCCGAGAAGTTGAGGCCCAGCTGTTCCGCGTTCTTCTCATCCGTGGTGTCGGTGAGGATGTACCAGACGCTGCGTCCGTCCACCAGCGCACCGCGGTAGAGGGGCAGGGTGACCGTCATCAGTCGCTTGTCGACGTCACCGGCCCGAAGGAGCTTGACCGGACCGACCAGGTTGCGGTCGACCTCTGATGGCGGCGGGCCCTGATAGCTCAACGGGATGCCGGTGCCCACCGAGGAAGGCGGTGGCAGGACATCGCCCTGCGCCAGGGCGGGCATGATGGTGGTGGCGGCGAGCGCCAGCGCACCGACCATGGCGGCGCCCCTGAAGGCGCTGCGGATGGAGACCGTACGGGACATGTTTCCTACTCTCCGA
>JBBSMF010000329.1:0-2718 GCA_038233295.1 Candidatus Limnocylindrales bacterium
GCGATGCCGCCATCGCCAAGGCTCGGTCCGAGCAGGAGTCGGCCGTGGCCCAGGCCGAGGCACGCAAGATCGAGATCGCCGCCCAGCGAGAGCAGGCGCTGGTCCAGGCCGAGGCCGACGACCAGACCGCATCCGCCCAGGCGCGTGCCGAGCAGTCCGAGCCGCTCTCCCGCGCGAAGGCCTCACAGGAGGTCACGCGCACCGAGTCCGAGCTGGCTCAGTTGCGCGCCGACCTGCGGGAGAAGGAACTGCTCGCGTCGATCATCAAGCCGGCCGAGGCAGACGCCCAGGCCGCCGCCACCCGCGCCGACGGCCTGCGCAACGCGGTCATCAAGGAGGCCGAGGGCGAAGCCGAGCGGGTCCGGCTGGAGGGCAACGCGGCGGCGGACATCGTGCGGGCACGCGGCGAGGCCGAGGCCGATGCCCTCGCCCGCCGCGCCGAGGCGTTCCGCCAGTTCAACGAAGCGGCCATCATCCAGACCGTCCTGGCCGAGCTGCCCAAGATCGTGGCCGCCGCGGCCCAACCGCTGGGCAACATCGCCAACCTCACGGTGCTCTCCTCGGAGGGCGCCACGGATGTGGTGCGAACCGGAACGCGCACCGTGGCCGAGGCGGCGGCCTCGGTGAAGGCGCTCACGGGCATCGATATCCCAGCGCTCCTGGGCGACCGATTCGGTACCGACGAGCCGGAGCGCCGTCCAGGTCGTCAGGCGCCCGAGAGCACGGACACGGCCCCAGCAAGCAGTGGACCAGAGGACGTGCCCCTCTCCGAGGTGCCCACCGCGCCGACTGAACGATCGGCGGGAGAAATGGACGAGGCGGCCGACGCGGTACGTCGCGCGGGTGCCTTCCTGCGCCAGCTTCCCCGCATCGAGCAGTTCCGGGACACCACGCTTGGTGAGCTGCCGGCACTGCTGCCGGGACGAGTGCGCCCGTCGGCCGAACGGGCGCGCGATCAGCTGCCGGACTCCGTCACCGCCATGACCGTAGGCGAGATCCTCGACCGGACCGGCTGACCGCCGTCCGACCGAGCGGCGCTCAGGAGGAGCGGCCCTCCTCGCCCGGGAGAGTGATCGGGCTGTCGGGTCGATTGCCCCATTCCTCCCAGGAGCCGCCGTAGCTCTTGACGTTCGGCAGGCCAGCCAGCTCGCGCAGGACGAACCAAGCCAGCGCCGCACGGACCGCGCCCTGGCAGTAGGTCGCACGGACCTCGGCCGGGTCGACCCCGCTGCCTCGCAGGATGGCCAGGACCTGATCGGGCGGTCGAAGCTTCCCATCGGCAGCCACCAGGTCCTCGAAGTTGCGGTGTCGAGCGCCCGGGATGTGGCCGCCACGAGCAGCTCGCACGTCCGTACCCACGTACTCGCCGACGGTGCGGACGTCCAGCAGTCGCGTGGGGCCGTCCTTCGAGGCCTCCCGGCTCCAGTCGAGCACCTCCTCGTAGGTGGCCAGCAGGGAGTCGTCCCGTTCACCGAGGGGCTGGGCTGAACGCTGCGCGTCGGCGAGATCGGCCTCGGGCACCTCACGTGTTGTCTCGCCATCGATCCGGGTCCAGGCCTCGACGCCGCCGTCGAGGACGTGAAGACGGTCCTGTGGGAAGCGGAAGAGGCGGAGCACCCAGTAACCGCGGATCGCATGACGGTTGAGGCCGACGTCGTCGTAGAGGACGATCCGATCGCCCTCCCCCACCCTCCATCGACGGAGCAGACGCTCCGCGTGCTGACGGTCCGGGACGAGCCACTCGCGCTCCGCATCACCAGTCTCCGCCGCGGTCCCCCGCAGTGCCAGGTCACGGTGCAGGTCGCTGTAGATGGCGCGTGGCAGATGCCGCTTGTTATAGACGCGTCGGTCGGGCGACACGTGGATGAGCCGGAGATCGTCGTCATCGGCGTGCTCGCGGAGCCACTCGGCTGAGACGAGCGGCCCGACAGGGACCGGTTTGGCGCGTTTCGGCACGGCAACCTCTCCTTCGACGGACGGCCGCTCTAGGCTACTCGCTGCGTGAGACGATGATGCTCAACGCCCACAGGAGGACGACCATGATCGGACGGATGACTCGCGGCGCGATCGCCGGCGCCGCTGGGACCTGGCTCATGGACCAGGTCACGATCGCCATGATGAGCGGGCAGCGGCCGGAAGTGACGGCGCGCGAGGAGGCGGCCCAGCCCAACGGCAAGGACGCGCTCTCCAACCTGCTGGATCGGCTGGAGAAGCCCCTCGGCACACGCCTCGATGAGGACCAGCGGACCATGGCGCTGCAGGCTATCCACTATGGGCTGGGCGTCGTGCCAGGGGCGTTGTACGCCGTGACACGCCACCGCCTGCCGCTGGTGGGAGCGGCCGGCGGCTTGCTGTTCGGCGCCGCTATATGGGCACTCAACGACGAGTACCTTAACTCCGCCCTGGGACTGGCGGCACCCTTCGGCGCTTACCCGGTCGAGACGCACATCCGGGGCCTGGTCGGTCACCTGGCGCTGGGTGGGGCGACCGACTCGATCCTCGACCTCCTAGGCGGCTGATCGATCCGACTCACAGCTGCGAGCCGACGACGACGACTGTCGCCGCGAGTGGCACCATGGGCTGCGTGAGGCTAAACATCGGACCCTTGCTGCGGAACCGAACCTGATGAGCGGGCGCAGGTTCTGGGATGCATGATCCGAGGCCGAACCTGCCGATGGGCACGGTCACGTTCCTGTTCACGGATATCGAGGGCTCCAC
>JBBSMF010000330.1:0-2673 GCA_038233295.1 Candidatus Limnocylindrales bacterium
GCACCCAACGCGCGGATGATGTCGAAGGCCCCGAAGGCCAGCGGGCTGAGCGGGATCTCCACGCCGCCCGCCAGCGCCGCGTCCGCTCCGCCGCCACGGATGCGGTGGAACGCCTCGCCCAGCGCCACGGCCCCCGCGGCGCACGAGTTGGCGGTCGAGAGGATGGGCCCGTGCAGGCCCAGCGCGATACCCAGGTTGGCTGGCGCCGCGCCGCCGAAGACGGCCAGTGCCAGGTTCGGGGCGACGCCCTTGATGCCGCGCTCCAGATAGCGCTCATGCTGCATCTCTGCGTAGGCGATGCCGCCCAGCGCTGAGCCGACGTACACGCCGACCCGGTCGGCGCGCGGCGCGCCACGCTCGCCCATGGTCAGGCCGGCGTCGACCATGGCCAGCTGTCCGGCGGCCAGCGCGAACTGACTGAAGCGATCGAGCTGTCGAGCCGTGCGCGCGTCCATGTGGTCGAGCGGGTCGAAGTCGTCCACCTGCGCCGCCACCTGCGAGCGGAAGCCGGAGGGGTCGAACCTGTCGATCCGTTTGACCGGCGAAAGTCCCACCTTCAGGCCCGTCCAGAACGCCTCCAGTCCGATGCCGATGGGCGTGACCAGGCCGAGCCCCGTGATCCAGACCCTGCGCGGTGCCTTCCTCACACCGATGGGTTCGCATCAGGAGTCGGGATGGACTGGTCCTCGGCGAGCTGCTTGAACGTGGCCAGGGTGCGGCCGGCGATGGGGCGTGTGAAGAAGCGATCGACGAAGGCGGGCAGCAGGCGCTTTCCGATCAGCGGGATCTTGCGCTGGAACTGGTGCTCGATGGTCACGTCGGAGCCGCCCGCGCGCGCCCGGATGTGCCAAGTCACGTCCATGCCCTTGGTCACGCCGCGAATGTGCAGGAAACGCAGCCGCAGGTCCCCCGGATCGGAGACGTCGGACCACTGCTCGGTGCGCCACGTGACGGGGAACGGCAGCGGCCCGAAGGCACGAACGGCACCCATCTGAGCCACTACCCGGCCAGCTCGATGCCCGTGGACGGTCACGCGTCGATAATGGGGCAGCAGCACGGGCCACCGGGCGATGTCGGCCGCCAGCGCGAAGACCCGTTCCGGCGGAGACTCGATGCTGATGCCGATGGTGCTGTGCACGGGCGGTCAACGGCCGACCGGCTGCGCGACGGCAACCGTGCGTTCGGCCAGCCCGATCCCGTGCTCCGCCAGGTCGACCAGCGGCAGCGCGCGCGCCTGGTCGAGCGGGAACCAGGCGCAGGTGTCGGTCGAACCGTCCACCTCATCTCGCAGCGTCCCGCCAGTGACGAGTACGCGATAGATGACGCGAATAGCGTGGAGCTCACCGGGACGGCCAGCGCGCGGACCGTAGACCTGCGAGTCCACGTCGGCGATATCGATGATCTCTCCGATCAGGCCGGCCTCCTCGGCGAGCTCCCGAAGGGCGCCGAGTGCGGGCGCTTCGCCGAATTCGAGCCCGCCGCCGGGAAGCGTCCACATCCCGGTCTCGAGCTCGTCCGGTCCGATGCGGCAGAGCAGGATCCGCTCCTGCGCATCCAGGCAGAGCGTGTAGGAGGCGACCCGGGTCCGCGCAGCGTCGGTCACGGTACCAGGAGTTCCAACAGGAAGCGTGGCTCGAGAGCGCGGCGCGGCGGCTGGAGATCCGCCATCACGCCGGCGAACGCGCGGCGCAGCTCTTCGCGCCGAGCGAGTCGGGTCAGGGCATAGTCCAGTGCGCCGGGTCGCGCCAGGAACAGTTGGAGCAGCCAGGAGAGCACGTCCTTGGGTGCGAAGCGAGCGCGCATCCGCTGGTCGTAGCGCGCCAGGGCACCCGACTCGCCCCCGCGCCAGGCGTTGATCGCGCCCGCCGCGAGCTCCGCCGACACCAGCGCCCGATGCAGCCCCTCGCCGCTCAGCGGATCGACGAAGCCGGCCGCGTCGCCCACCAGCAGGAACCCGGGACCGGCGCGCCGCGAGACCCGCTGCGCCAGAGGAAGTGCCACGACCGTCTCGTCCGTCTCCGGCGCGTCCTGCCAGGCGGCGTGCGGCGGCGGGAGGGTGCGGATGGCGTCGCGCACCAGTGCGCGTGCTGATCCGCTCTCACGAAGGCTGCTTCTGAGCCGGCGTTCACTCATGACCAAGCCGATGTTGACGCGTCCGCCGGGAACGGGCGCCACGCCGCAGTACCAGCCCTCGCCGATGACCATCCGAGCGGTCATCGGGATCCCTGGTGCGGCAGCGTCCGGATCCGCGCGATGAACGGTCAGACCCGCGTGACGCAGCCGGCGGGCGGGCCGGTCGACGCCATGGGCGCGGGCGACCATCGATCCCGGACCGTCTGCACCGACCAACAGGCGGGCCGCCCAGCGCTGCGGTCCCTCTGCCCTGGAAACGGTCAGGGCCGCCTCGGCCCGGCCATGCGTCACGTCGCGCACCGTGGCGCCCTCATGGATCCGTGCTCCGGCCGCAGCTGCACGATCGAGCAAGGTTCGCTCCAGGCGCACTCGATCGAGGCCGCCGGCCGGCGGGTCATACTCCAGGCGGCAGGCAGGGCCGCGCACGGAGGTGATCTCCATCGCCTTGATCGGCCGGATGAGGGCGTCCATCTGTGCGGCGGAAAGGCCGAGGTCCGCCAGGCGGCCGCGCGTCAGGGGCGAGGAGTAGACCCCGGCCGC
>JBBSMF010000331.1:0-2670 GCA_038233295.1 Candidatus Limnocylindrales bacterium
GCGCACGCGCTGGCCCTGGCTCGCCGGGAGCTCGGCGTGGTGGCCGTACGGGCCCACGGGGTCCTCCTCGATGAGCTCGAGGTCTACCGAGAGGTCCGAGGACAGCCGGTGTACGACTTCGCGCGCGTCGATGCCATGTATGACCGCCTTCTCTCGCTGGGACTGCGGCCGGTCGTGGAGCTGTCCTTCATGCCCCGCGACCTGGCCTCCGATCTCACGTCGAAGGTCTTCGACTACGGTGCGATCGTTTCGCCGCCGAAGGACTGGGATCGCTGGGAGGCGCTCGTCCGCGAGTTGACGGGTCACCTGGTCGGCCGTTACGGCATCGACGAGGTCCGCCGACACTGGGCGTTCGAGGTCTGGAACGAGCCGAACCTGGAGGTCTTCTGGTCCGGGTCTCGGAGCGACTACTTGCACCTATACGACGTCAGCGCAAGGGCGGTCAAGTCGGTCGACCCAGGGGTGCGGGTCGGTGGCCCGGCCACCGCAGCGGTGGGCTGGATCGACACCATCCTCGAGCACGTGGCCGGATCCGGCGCGGCACTCGACTTCCTGGCTACCCATGAGTACGGCAACATGCCCCTCGACGTCCGTGCTACAGCTCGTAGTTACGGTCGGGGGGATCTGCCGATCTGGTGGACTGAGTGGGGCGTCACGCCGACGCATTTCGCGCCGGTCAACGACAGCGTCTTCGGTGCACCGTTCATCTGCCACTCGATGAAAGCGACGCAAGGCCGGGCCGAGTCCCTCGCCTACTGGGTCATCTCCGATCACTTCGAGGAGCTTGGTCGACCGACACGGCTCTTCCACGGTGGCTTCGGCCTTCTCTCCGTGGGCAACCTGCGCAAACCACGGTACTGGGCTCTGGCGATGCTAGAGCAGCTGGGCGACCAGACGGTGGCCGTCGAGCTGCGCGGCGATGGTGGGGGCAGCCTCGTCGACGCGTGGGCGACCCGCGAGCCTTCGGGGCGAACGGCGATCCTCCTTTGGAACGGCACGCTCGACCAATCCAAGGTGGACGGGGATGCCCTTCTGGACCGCGTCGTGGAACTCACTATCGAGGGGCTTGCAGCCGGCAGCTCGCACACGCTCCGCCACTGGCGCGTCGACCAGGCTCATTCCAACATCGTCCGGATCTGGCAGGAACGTGGCGGCGGCGATTGGCCGGATGCGGCAGCCTGGAAAGCTCTCCAGGCCGCCGATCGCCTGGAGGAACTGGAGCCTCAACGAACCGTTAGGGCGGAGCATGGTCTCGTCCGGCTCGCTTTTCCGCTGCCCATGCCGTCCGTGTCGCTGATCGCGCTGATGCCGTGCAGCTAGCGCCCGCCGTCGCCTGACCCTCAGACGCGGGCGGCTTCCAAGCGGTCGAGTATGAGGCGCTTGACGCCTTCCACGGGGACGCGCTCCTGCGTCATGGAGTCGCGGTCACGGACCGTGACCGCGCCGTCTTCCAGCGAGTCGACGTCCACCGTGATGCACCACGGCGTGCCGATCTCATCCTGGCGGCGGTACAGCTTGCCGATGGCCGCCGTGTCGTCGTAGACGGCCATCATGTCGCGCTTGAGGTCGGCCTTGATGCGGTGACAGAGCGCCACGATCTCCGGCCGCTTCTTGAGCAGGGGCAGCACCGCCACCTTGTATGGCGCCATGTCGGGATGGAGGGCCAGGCTGACGCGCTTCTCGCCGCGGACCTCCTCCTCGCGATAGGCATCCAGCAGGAAGGTGAGCGTGGCTCGATCGGCGCCGGCCGCCGTCTCCACGATCCAGGGGATGAAGTGCTCCTCGGTCGCCGGGTCGAAGTACTCCAGGTTCTGGCCCGAGGCCCGGGCGTGGTTGCCCAGGTCGAAGTCACCCCGGTTGTGGACGCCCTCCAGCTCCTTCCAGCCAAAGGGGAAGCGGTACTCCACGTCGACCGCCTTCTTGGCGTAGTGGGCCAGCTCGTCCGGGGCATGCTCCCGGGTGCGCAGGCGCGACGATGAGACGCCGTAACGCTCATACCAGGCACGCCGCTTGGGCAGCCACTCCTCGAAGGCTGCCGCGGCAGGCTCGCCGGGACGAACGAAGTACTGCATCTCCATCTGCTCGAACTCGCGGGTGCGGAAGATGGAGTTGCCGGGGCTGATCTCGTTGCGGAACGACTTGCCGATCTGGGCGATGCCGAAGGGCACCTTCTTGCGGCTGGAGCCCTGGATGTTCTTGAAGTTGACGTAGGAGCCCTGTGCCGTCTCGGGACGCAGGTAGACGACCGCGGCGTCCTCCTCGATGGGGCCCATGTACGTCTTGAACATCAGGTTGAAGCGACGCGGTGCGCTCAGCGGGCCCTGGTCCACGGGGCAGCGCAGGCCCAGCCGCTCGACCACGGCGGGGTCTTTCTGGTCGGTGACCGAGAGATCCTCGGCGCCGGGGAGCTCATCAAGGCGGAAGCGGCGCTGGCAGGTCTGGCACTCCACCAGCGGATCGCTGAACGAGGCCACGTGGCCGGAGGTCACCCACACCTCGGGATGCATCAGGATGCCCGCGTCCAGGCCTACGATGTCGTCGCGCTCCTGGACCATGGCCCGCCACCAGGCGCGCTTGACGTTGTTCTTCAGCTCCACGCCCAGGGGTCCGTAGTCCCACACGGCGTTGATGCCGCCATAGATCTCCGAGCTGGGAAAGGCGAAGCCGCGC
>JBBSMF010000332.1:0-2644 GCA_038233295.1 Candidatus Limnocylindrales bacterium
CCGTCGGGCGTGCCCTTGGGCAGGGTCCAGGTCACCCCCACCCGTTCGCGGCGGCGCTTGCCCAGGCATATCTCGGGACCATGTGCCGTGGTACGGATGACGATCCCCCCCGCCGAGGTCGCCTCCGCGATCGGTAGCCGTGTCCGGAAAGCGGCCTTCAGCCGCGCCACGGTGCCGAGCCGCGGGTGCGCAGGCCGTCGTGTGGCGCCCAGCTCATGCGCGGCTCGCGACGCAGCGCGCTGACCGGGGCGCGAGCGTGGCCCGCGGTCTCCACCGAAGCCGGGCCCCGGCACGCGTCTCGCAGCGCATCGAAGGGATGAAGTCGAGGCGACGTGCCCTCCGAGCGGCGGGCCGGCGTGGCGAAAGATCGATGGAGTCCCAGCCGACGCTCGCGGCGGTGGACCGGGGGGAGCACATACCGGGCTCGGGACCGGCCGGCACGGATCGCCGCCACGCTGTTCTGCATGCTTGGCATGGTAGCGACTCGGTGGACCTTTGCAAGGAGCCCCTGGTGGCGCGTGGCGATGATCACCGACACGGCCGGTTCACCCCTCGGCGAGGAGCTGGAGCAGCCCGCGGGCACGCTCCTCCGGCAACTCTCCACGGCCCTTCGCGAGCGCGACCTCCCGGTGCGCCACGGCGACGTAGAGCTCCATCGCGCCCGGGGCCAGCCGGCGCATCGCCTCCAGGTGCATGGCCACCGTGCCCTGGTCGCCGCGTGCCAGCGGGCCGGTGAGCGCAGCACCGATTCCCAGGCTCTCTGCGTTGGCCAGGGACTGGCGGATGAGAGGGCCGTAGATGGCCAGTGCGCCCACCTCGTCCAGGCCCGCGCCTCGGGCGACCTCCGCGATCGCGTCGAGGAGGCCGATGAAGCCGCCCGCCGCCAGCACCGCGGCCGCGTGGTAGCCCGCCTTGCCGCCCGGTGGCAGCCGTACTGGCTGTGCCCCGATGGCCTCGGCCAGCTGGCTCAGCAGCTGCAGCAGCGGCTCGTCACCCTCCAACGCAACGGTGGCCCCGTGAAGGTCGGCCACGGCTCGTTCCGTATCCGCGACGGCGACGAGAGGATGGAAGCTGGCCGCGCCGGTGCCCGCCGCAAGGGCCGGCTCCAGCGCGCTGGCGTCCAGCGCGCCGCTGGTGTGAACGATGGACTGTCCGCCGTAGAGCCGCAGCTGTCCGGCCACGAGAGCGATCACGTCGTCCGGAACGCACACGAATATCAGGTCGACCGCGTCCAGGAGCGCCGCCGCCGCCTGATGAGCGGTCGCCGCGGGCACCAGAGAGGTGAAACGGTCGCGGCGCCCGGCATCGCGCGAGGCCACCGCGCCGACCGGCCAACCGGCGCGGCTGAAGGCCACTCCCAGGGCGGTGCCCACGCGGCCGGCGCCGACGATGCCGATGCGTGGATGCCCGCTGGGATCCGCCGGCGGGTGCGGGTGGTGGTGCGCGTCCGGCTCGTGGGCGAAGCCGGGGGCGCTTTCGGTGTCGTGCACGGCGCCCGCATCGTCGCACACCACGGGCGGCCACTCCCCGAGCGCGGATGGCTGACGCGGCCGCGTATACTCGGGCGAGTCCGATACCGACGCGACCCGAGGCGGGCACACCCGTCAGGCGCCGTCCATTCCCGCCCGGCGGGAGAAGGAGGCCCGACCTCGATGCACCGCACGACTTCTGACACCCGCGCCAGCGATCCCTTCGGCGCGCGCGCCACCTTGCGCACCGGTCAGCGCGAACTGGCCATCTACCGGCTCGATCGCGCCGGAGTGCCAGACTTGACGCGTCTGCCCATGACGGTCAAGGTGCTCCTGGAGAACGTCCTTCGTCACGCTGGGCGCGGCTCCGTAACGGAAGCTGACCTCCGGACGCTGGCGGGATGGCGACCGGGTGGCTCGAGCGACGCGGAGGTGCCCTTCATGCCTGCCCGCGTGCTTCTCCAGGACTTCACGGGTGTGCCCGCCGTGGTGGACCTGGCAGCGATGCGCGATGCGATGGCGGATCTGGGCGGCGATCCGTCACGGATCAATCCGCTCGTGCCCGCCGACCTGGTCATCGACCACTCCGTCCAGGTGGACCGGTTTCGCACGGTGGACGCCTTCGCCTTCAACGTCGACCGGGAGTACGAGCGCAACGGGGAGCGCTATCAGTTGCTGCGCTGGGCTCAGACCGCCTTCTCCGACCTGCGCGTGGTGCCGCCCGGCACCGGCATCGTCCACCAGGTCAACCTGGAGTTCCTGGCCCGCGTGGTCCAGATCCGTGACGATGGTGACGGCGCGGTGGCCTTTCCCGACACGCTGGTGGGCACCGACTCCCACACCACGATGATCAATGGCCTGGGCGTGCTGGGCTACGGCGTCGGCGGCATCGAGGCAGAGGCCGTCCTGCTGGGCCAGCCGCTCCACCAGCCCTTGCCGCACGTGGTGGGCATCCGCCTCGTCGGCTCTTTGCCGACCGGCAGCACCGCCACGGACCTGGTCCTTGTCGTCACGGAGATGCTGCGCAAGCAGGGCGTGGTGGGCTCCTTCGTGGAGTTCGCCGGCGACGGTCTGTCCGATCTCACCGTGGCCGACCGGGCCACCATCGCCAACATGTCGCCCGAGTTCGGCGCCACCGCGACGCTCTTCCCGGTCGACGACGAGACGCTGGCGTA
>JBBSMF010000333.1:0-2609 GCA_038233295.1 Candidatus Limnocylindrales bacterium
GGCTACCGACGCGGACGGGCGAACGTATCCGTACACGGCAGGTGGTCGTCAGCCGGCGCTCGGGTCGAGCCGGCTTCTGCCCACTGGTGAGACGGTCGAAGGCTGGATCAGCTTCGAGGTCCCCGATGACTTCGACGGTCTGGCCGTGGCCTACGATCCGACCTTCTCCGCCACAGGTCAGCCGATCACCTTCGTCGTTCGCGCGCCCGAGCCCGCGGCCGACGTCTCCTGAGGCGCGCGATGCCTCCTACGCGGGTGCCGCGTGCGTTTCGATCGTGGCGCCGGCCGCACGCGAATCCTCCGCGAAACGCTCCAGGGCCTCGTCGCCGTCCACGCTGCCCGGGACGAGCCCCATGACCCGGCTGATACCGAGCTCCCGGTACCGGGCCAGCAGATCTCGGATGGGCAGATCGGCCTCGCCCGTCTCCGCCAACCAGGCCCGGTCCTTCAGCCACAGATGCACCGAGACGCGCAACGTCGCGGGGTCGCGGCCAGCCTCCTCGCAGCGCCGCCGGATGGTCGCCAGGGCGTCCGGTAGCTTGTTCGGCGGGACCGCGTCCAGGTTCAACTCGTCGGCGTAGCGCGCTGCCAGTCCCCAGGTCACCTTCCGTCCGTTGCCTCCTACCATGATCGGGACGCGCGGTTGCTGGAGCGGCTTGGGAACGTTGATGGCGCCCTCGATACTGGCCCCTGCGCCGGCGTACGACGCGCGCCCCGACCCGAACATGGCGGTCAGGATCTCGAGGGCATCACGTAGGAGGGCCTGCCGCTCGGGTGTGGACGGGAACCGGTAGCCGTACGCCTTCCACTCCTCTTCCTTCCAGCCCGCGCCGATGCCCATCTCCATCCGGCCGCCGCTGATGGTGTCCATGGTGCTGACCATCTTGGCCACCAGCGCGGGGTTCCGAAAGGCGGCACACATCACCAGGTGTCCCAGGCGGACCCGTCGCGTGACGGCCGCCAGTGCGGACAGCGTGGTGAACGACTCGAACGTCAGCTCATCGGTGGGATCCGGCGTGGTGTGGAAGTGGTCGTAGACCCAGAGCGACTCGAAGCCGAGCTGCTCAGCCTGGAGCGCTATGGCACGCGATCGCTCCCAGGCGCGCGCTGCGTCCCAGCCGTCGTACTCTCCCGTCCAGCCCTGCGGCACGATGACCCCGACCTTCATGGCACCCTCGCTACCCTTTCCTGCGCGGTCCGTTCGGCCGCGGCACCCGAAGCGTGAGCGTCCACGCTCCGCAGGGCCATGACGGCACACGCCGAGGGCTCGCGGCCGCCTTGCACCAGGGCTCGCGGCCGCATCGCACCAGGAGGAACCTCATGAGCAGTACCGCCCTCCAGCCACCCGTCACGAGGCCGGCCCAGATGCGCGGAGTGGTGCTTCCCGGCGGCCGGCGCGTGGAGTTCCGCGACGCGCCGATCCCCAAGCCCGGGCCGCGCCAGGTCCTGGTGCGCGTCCGCGCCTCGTCGATCTGCGGCAGCGACATACGGGCGATCTACCGGGAGCATCTAGGCGTCGGAGCAGAGGCCTACCAGGGTGTGATCGCGGGCCACGAACCCGCCGGCGAAGCGGTGGAGGTCGGCGCGAGCTGTAGGCGGATCCGGCCCGGCGACCGGGTGGCCATCTACCACATCGCGGGCTGCGGGGTCTGCGACGAGTGCCAGCGCGGCTACATGATCGGCTGTCACGATGCCTCCCGCGCCGCGTATGGCTGGCAGCGCGACGGCGGCCACGCCGAGTACCTCCTGGCGGAAGAGGTGACCTGCCTGCCGCTGCCCGATGAGCTGAGCTTCGTCGATGGCGCCTGCGTGGCGTGTGGCTTCGGCACGGCCTACGAGGCTCTCCTGCGGCTCGGCGTTAGCGGTCGTGACCGGCTCTTCGTGGCCGGCCTCGGGCCGGTCGGGCTGGCCACGGCCATGCTGGGCCGGGCTCTTGGCGCCACGTCGGTGGTGGGAGTCGACATCTCCGCCGAACGCATCGACCTGGCGCGGCGGCTGGGGCTGGTGGATGACGCCTTCATCAGCGACGACGGGTCGCTAGAGCGGCTGCGGGAGGCGACTGACGGACGTGGATTCGAGACGACGGTGGACTGCTCCGGCTCTCCGCAGGGTCGACTCCTGGCGCTTCAGGCGACCCGCGAGCGCGGCCGCTGCGCCTTCGTGGGCGAGGGCGGCCAGGTGACCTTCGACGTCTCGCCGCTCCTCATCCACCGGCAGCTGACGCTCCACGGCTCCTGGGTCACCTCACTGGGCCACATGGAGGAGCTGCTGGGACAGCTGGTGCGCTGGCAGCTCCACCCGGAAGATGTGGTGACGGATCGCTTCCCACTCGACCGGGCCGAAGACGCCTATCGGCTGGCCGATTCGGGAACCGCCGGTAAGGTCTGCCTGGTCTTCGACGGGGCCGGGCCGTGACATGGAACGAGGCAGGATCGCGCCCGCCTCGTGCCCGGTTCGCCTGAGGTCATCCTCAGGGAGCAGTCGCTCGATCAGATGAGGACATCATCGTCGCGTCGATCGCGATCGCCCGTCGAGTCGTCGTCGTTGGCGGCATCCTCCGCGGCATCACCGGCGACCGCTCCGCCGACAGCACCGATGGCGGCATGGAA
>JBBSMF010000334.1:0-2606 GCA_038233295.1 Candidatus Limnocylindrales bacterium
GGGAAGCGCGGCAGCTTGACCACCACGTAGTCGAGTGCCGGCTCGAAGGCCGCCACCGTGGTGCCCGTGATCGCGTTGGGGATCTCCGCCAGCCGCCGCCCCACGGCGATCTGCGCCGCGACCCGGGCGATGGGGTAGCCGGTCGCCTTGGAGGCCAACGCCGAGGAGCGGGAGACGCGCGGGTTGACCTCGATGACGACGTGCTCCGACCCGTCCGGCGAGAGCGCGAACTGGACGTTGCAGCCGCCCTCCACGCCCAGCGCCCGGATGATCGTCAGGGCCGCCGAACGCAGCCGCTGGTGCACGGGGTCGGACAGCGTCTGGATCGGGGCGACCACGATCGAGTCGCCGGTGTGGACACCCAGCGGATCCACGTTCTCCATGGAGCAGACTGCGATGCACGTGTCGTCCGCGTCCCGCATGACCTCGTACTCGATCTCCTGCCAGCCGACCAGGCAACGCTCGACCATGACCTGGCCGATGGGACTGGCTCGCAGGCCGGCCCGGACGCGCTCGCGGTACTCCGCTTCCGTGGCCACGATGCCGCCGCCCGAGCCGCCCATCGTGAAGGCCGGCCGGATCACCGCCGGGAGACCGATGCGCGCCAGGGCCCGATCGGCGGCCGCACGCCGCTCGGCGTCCGTGGCGCCCTCCACGATCTCCGAGGGCGCGTACGGCTCCCCGATGCGATCCAGCAACGCGCGGAAGCGTTGGCGATCCTCGGCCATCTCGATGGCTTCCAGCGGCGTGCCCAGCAGCCGGACCCCGTGCCGCTCCAGCACGCCGGCACGAGAGAGCTCCACCGCAAGGTTCAGCGCCGTTTGGCCACCCAACCCGCAGAGCAGCCCGTCGGGCCGCTCGCGTTCCAGGATCCGTTCCACGACCTCCACCGTCAGCGGCTCGAGGTAGATCACGTCCGCCACGCCCGGGTCCGTCATGATCGTGGCCGGGTTGGAGTTCAACAGGATCGTGCGGACGCCCTCGTCACGCAGCGCGCGGCAGGCCTGAGTGCCGGCGTAGTCGAACTCGGCGGCCTGCCCGATGACCACGGGGCCGGAGCCGATGATGAGCACGCTGCGCGGTGCCCCGTCCCGCAGCCCACGGCCCTCCGCCCCCAGGACGGGTCGCTCCACGGTCGCGGTCATGCCGACGTCACGGGCTCAGTCGCTCCACGAACCGGTCGAAGACCTCCAGCGCGTCAAGGGGACCCGGCGACCCCTCGGGGTGGTACTGGACGCTCTCGATGGGCAAGGTCCGGTGGCGCAGCCCCTCCACCGACCCGTCGTTCAGGTTGCGCTGACTGACCGCGAATCCGGAGGCTGCGGGCAGGCTTTCCCCGACCACCTCGACCTCGTGGTTCTGGGCGGTGACCTGGACACGCCCGCTGGCCAGGTCCTGCACAGGGTGATTCGCACCGTGATGTCCGTAGCGCAGCCGCCGCGTCTCCGCCCCCGCCGCCCGGCCGATGATCTGATGCCCCAGGCAGACGCCCAGCAACGGCCGGCCGTCGGCGATGGCCGCCCGTGCCAGGGCCACGGGCCCCGCCAGGCGCGCCGGATCCCCCGGCCCCGGCGATAGCACCAGGCCCCGCACGTCCGGGGCCAGTGCCTCTGCCACGCCGGCCGTGTGGGGCAGCACGCGCACGCGCACGCCGCGCCGGGCCAGCGCTCGCACGATGCCCTGCTTCAAGCCGTAGTCCACCAGCGCCACCACTGGTCCGCGATCCCCCGTCTGGTAGGCCGCCCGAGCGGAGACCTGGGCCACGAAGTCCTGCTCCTCCCAGCACCGCTGTGCCCGGGCGGCGATGATCGCCTCATACCCGTCCGTGTGGTGCGGCACCGTGATGATCGCCCGCTGGGAGCCGCTGCGGCGCACGTGCCGCGCGATGGCCCTCGTATCCAGACCGGCGATGGCCGGCACGCCATGGTGACGCAAGAGGTGCACCAGTTGGCGGGCGTCCTCCACGACGGCTGCCGTGGCGTTGGCGACGATGAGGCCGCGCAGCCAGGGCCGGGCGGACTGGTCATCGGCGGGCGTTCGCCCGTGGTTACCGATGAGCGGATGGGTCATCACCACGAGCTGGCCGGCATAGGAAGGATCGGTGCAGACCTCCTGGTAGCCGCTCGGACTGGTGTTCACCACCAGGTCGCCACCGCCGCCCCGGGCTGCCCCGAAAGCGTGGCCGCGAAACACGGTCCCATCCGCAAGCGCCAGCAGCGCCGGCCCCGCGGACCCGATGCGCGGGTCGACCACGGAGTCAGACACGGAAGGACCACCGCCCGTCGAGGGTCGGTGGTCGCTGAAAGGTACGATCGAACGTCCTCCTTGCCCGGCCTCTCAGGGCCGCGAGCCCAGCCTCTCAGGGCCGGTGCAAGTCGGGTCTTAGCCTAGCACGCCGCTCGTGCCGGGCGCTCGCCTATCTAGATGCGGGACTCGGCCAGCTCCGGCGCATCCAGCGACGTGGTCGAAGGAGTGGACCCGAACGGATCGGAACCCAGGCTCCCGTCCGACCCGAAGGCATCGGTGGTCTCACCAGTACCGATATCGTCCCAGTCGCTCTGCGTCGTTCCACGCCGCTCGTTGACGGCTTGCTTGGCCTGACCGAA
>JBBSMF010000335.1:0-2599 GCA_038233295.1 Candidatus Limnocylindrales bacterium
GATGTCGTAGAAGAGGATGCCCGGCTTGGGGAAGTCGGGGATCTCTCTGATCCGTTCGCGCAGGGTCTCAGCAGACACGGGACTCGCTTCCCTCTGGGGTAGGGACGGCTTGGGCGGCCGAAGGGCGCAAGTCTAGCGCACCCTCGACGTGGCTACGGGTCGACCGTCAGCGGCCGCCGCTCGGGGTCGATGGTGGGCGCCACTGCAACGAACCGGACACACATCGCTCACCCAGTGAGGTAATGCTGTGTGGCGACGTGGTGCACGGTTCCCACATGAACGAGAACACGAACGCAACGCAAAGGATCGTCCTGCCGGCCGCCGGCTCCCCCGACCCGGCCGGCTCGGTCCTGTTCATCGGGACCGCGACCCTCCTGATCCGGTGCGCGGGATTCAGTGTGCTGACCGATCCCAACTTCGTCCACATGCACGAGAAGGTGGACATCGGCTACGGCATGACCGCTACGCGGCTGACCGATCCCGCCATGGAGATCGCGGATCTGCCGCCCATCGACCTGGTCCTCCTGTCTCATCTCCACGGGGACCATTTCGATCAGGTGGCTGAGCGCGAGCTGGACAAGCAGCTACCCATCGTGACCACCGCAGAGGCAGCCACGGCCCTCCGGGAGCGCGGCTTCGACAACGTCCATGCGCTGGAACGGTGGAACGAGATATCGGTCGAGAAGGGGGATGCGAGTCTGCGTATCACAGCCACACCGGGCCGCCACGGGCCGCCAGTGGTGTCTGTGGCACTGCCGGATGTGATCGGCAGCATCCTGGAGTTCCAGAAGGGGACGGGCCCGATCGCGCAGCGGCTGTACATCACGGGGGACACGCTGGTCATCGATGACCTCAAGGAGATCCCGGAGCGCTTCCCGGACATCGACCTTGCCCTGCTGCACATCGGTGGCGGGCGCGTCCTCGGGATGCTCGTGACCATGGATGACAAGCAGGGCGTGGAGCTGCTGCGCATCGTCGAGCCCAAGGTCGCCATTCCCATCCACTACGACGACTACGACGTCTTCAAGTCGCCGCTGTCCGACTTCCAGGCCGCCGTCGAGGCGGCCGGGCTCGCTGAACGGGTGCGTTACCTTCGACGCGGTGACAGCTATCCGCTCGGCGCGTCCTAGGGTCGCGTTCCAGCGGAGCGGTCGCGCATGGGTAGCCCCGACCCGCCGAACCGAGCCGCGACCACCTCGGCCATGACGGCCAGCGCCGTCTCTGCCGGGTCTCGACCGCCCAGATCGAGGCCGATGGGACCGCGGAGCCGCGCCAAGTCGGCTTCCGAAATGCCTGCCGCTCGGAGTCGTGCGCGTCGGTCGTCCTGAGTGCGACGGCTGCCGATGGCGCCCACGTAGCGGCAGCCGCGCCGAAGAGCCTGCACGATGGCCGGCTCGTCGAACTTGGGATCGTGGCTGAGGACGGCCACCGAGTCGGCTGGTCCCAGCGAGATCTCCCCGGCCACATCGTCCGGCCAGCCCACGATGAGGCGGTCCACGCCCGGGAAGCGCTCCGCCGTGGCAAAGGCCGAGCGGCCATCGATGACGATGGTCTCGTAGCCCAGGGTGTCAGCCATCGACACCAGCGGGATGGCCACCTGGACGGCGCCCACGATGACAAGGCGGGGGCGCCGGGCGAAGACCTCCACGAAGAACGAGCCGGCGTGGGCATCGACCACCCGGGACCGACCGATGGCGAGCGCCGCTTGGGCTGCCTCGGCCAGCACCCGGTCCACCGATGGATCGCCGGTGGAACCATGGATCGCGTCGTCGTCGGACACGACCATGCCTTCCCTCGGCGGCCTCGTGCCGTCCACCGGCAGTGCCGTGATCACGGCCCGACCCCGGATGGTGGCCGCTTCCACGATATCCGGCCGCACCTCCGGCTCCACCAGCACGTCGATGCGTCCGCCACAGGCCAAGCCGGCGTCGCGCGCCACCTCATCGCTGAAGCCGTACTCGATGACGCGCGCACGTCCGGTGCCACGCACCTCGTCGATGTCCACCACGACCGCGGCCTCCACACAGCCGCCGCTGACCGAGCCGGCGATCCGACCGTCCGCCGTGGCCAGCAGGATCGCTCCCTCGGGACGCGGCGCGGAGCCGTGTGCCCGTACCAGCACCGCACGTCCAACGGCGATGCCCTCGCCGCGCCAGCGCTGCAACTGGTCCAGGACCTCGATCAAGTCACCCCTTCGTTCATCTGACCATCGTAGCCGTGTCGCTCTCGGGTCTAACTGCGGCCCGCACGAGGGTGCAGTCGGCTATCCCGAGTGGCGCCTCAAGAGCTCCTGCCGGGTATCACCCGCGTCAGCCATCAGCCCCGCATCTTGCTCACCTCTACCGCCGTCGGGCGAGCCGCTCGACCACGGCGCGCGTGGCGGCCCACGCGGCCACTGCCTCACGGGGCAGGCGCACCCGGACCTGGTTCGATGCGAAGGTAACGCCGCCCGCCACCTCGCCGGGGATGCGGTCGGCCGGCCCGTCCGGTGCCAGCGCGCTCATCGTGGCGCCGCGCGACCAGTCCGGCGGGAAGCGCAGGACCAGCTGCCCGTCCTCGCGAGACAGCGACGCGATGCCCGCCGCCTCCGCCGTGAAGC
>JBBSMF010000336.1:0-2587 GCA_038233295.1 Candidatus Limnocylindrales bacterium
GCCGGCCGCGGGCCGCTCGCGGTGCCCACGAACTGCTCCAGGTACAGCCGCGCGTAGGCCCCACCGGCTTCGAGCAGCTGGGCGTGCGTCCCGCGCTCCACGATCCGGCCGCGCTCGTAGACGAGGATCTGGTCGGCGCGCAGGATGGTCGACAGGCGGTGCGCGATGGCGATCGTCGTGCGTCCCTTCATGACCCGTTCGATGGCCGTCTGGATGAGCCGCTCGCTGACGGTGTCCAGCGCGCTGGTGGCTTCATCAAGGATGAGGATGCGAGGGTCCTTCAGCAGCACTCGCGCCAGCGCCACGCGCTGCTTCTCGCCGCCCGACAGCTTGTAGCCGCGCTCACCGACCATCGTGTCGTAGCCCAGCGGCAGCTCTCGGATGCGGTCATGGATGGCCGCCAGGCGCGCCGCGGTCTGGAGCTCACGGTCCGTGGCACCGGGCTTGGCGTAGGCCAGGTTCTCGCGCACCGTGGCATGGAACAGGTACGTTTCTTGGGTCACGAAGCCGATGATGTCGCCCAGGCTGGACAGCTTGATGGAGCGCACGTCGAGGCCGTCGATCTCGACCGCACCCTCCTGCACGTCGTAAAGGCGCGGCACCAGGTAGGTGGTCGATGTCTTGCCCGATCCCGACGGCCCGACCAGGGCCACCAGCTGTCCCGGCTCCACCTCGAAGTCGATGTCCTCCAGCGCGAACGGACGTATCTCACCCGCCGGCTCGCCGGCCGCTGCCTCCTCTGCTTGCTCGGCGCCCGGCGAGGACGCCGTCGAGGGCGGCAGCGGCATCCCGGGCAGCGGTTCCACGACCACCGCATCCGGGTAGCGGAACGACACCTGCCGGAAGCGGATGCGACCGCGCACATCGGCCGGCGCGATGGCCGTGGCATCGGGCGCATCCTCGATCTCCGAGCGCATCTCGAGGTACTGGAAGATGCGGTCGAAGAGCGCCAGCGCGCCCTGCACCTCGACCTGCACGTTGAGCAACTGGCCCAGGGGAAAGAAGAGGCGGCTCTGGAGCGTGGTGAAGGCCACGATGTCCCCGATGGTGGGCGCCGTCGGATCGTTGTTGATGGCCAGGATGCCGGCCAGGTAGTAGACCAGCGCCGGCGTGATGCTGAAGATCGTGCCCACGATCATGAAGAACCAGCGACCCACCATGTTCTGCCGGATCTCAAGGGCGGCCAGCTTGGCGTTGGCCGAGCGGAAGCGGTCGATGGCCGGCTGCTGCTGCCCGAAGGTCTTGGTCAGGAGCACGCCGCTGACGCTGACCGTCTCCTCCGTGATCGACGTGATGTCGGCCAGGCTCTCCTGCGTCTTGGTGGAGAGCTTCCGGCGGATGTTGCCCACGCGGTACGTCAGGTAGAGGAAGAACGGCGTGACCGCGATGGACAGCAGGGTCAGGCGCCAATCCAGCAGGAACATCACGATCAGTGTGCTGACGACCACGACAAGGTTGCTGAAGACGCTGCTGGCGGTTTCGGTGACGACCGACTGGACGCCGCCCACGTCATTCGCCAGGCGGCTCTGGATCTCCCCGGTGCGTGTCTCGGTGAAGAAGCGCAGCGGCATCTTCTGAAGGTGCGCGTAGAGCGCGTTGCGCAGGTCCTGCATGACGCGCTGGCCGATGACGTTGTTGAGATACGTCTGCCCCACGCCGATCAGCCCCGATCCGATGGGCACGATGATCATCAGCCCGACATACAGGTTGAGCAGGCCCAGGTCACGGGAGGGCAGCGCCTCGTCGATGAGCAGCTTCAGGAGGTACGGGTTGACCAGGCCCAGCAGGCTCGTGACGATGATGGTCAGGAGGACCAGCAGGACCTGCCGGCGATACGGCCCGAAGAAGGCGGCGATCTTGCGGAACGTTGCGCCGCGCCGCTCGGGGGCGACCTTCGGCGGGTCCGCGCCGGCGCCACGCATCACCCGCCCCATCCCTCCGCGGGGACCGAAACCCATGGGCTAGGCCGAGGTCGGCGCGAGGGCGTGCTCGCGCAGCGTGTCCGTCTCTTGCTCCTCGCCGCCGGCGGTGAGATCGACGTCCGCCAATCGACGCCAGCGGGTGGCGAAGAGATAGGCCAGGGCATAGAGCCCGGCCACCACCAGCAGCAGCGCCTGGTAGCCCGTGATGAGCGCAAGGTACTCCAGCGCGCCACCGACCATCGCTCCCAACAGGTTGGAGGCGAAGGCCATGTCCGCCGTCTTCGTGTCCCGGAACGACCGAGTGAAGACGAGGTTGGCGAAGAAGACCGGGGCGAAGGCCAGGCCCGCGGCCAATACATAGCGGAGCGCCGGGGGGTCGAAGAGGAGCGACTCGGGGGACAGCAGGAACGAGATGCCGATGGTCACGAACAGCGCCGCGTACAGGAACTGCGGCCTGCGGATGGGCCACTTGGCGTTGATCAGCACGGCCAGGAGGACGCTGGCCAGGATGGCGAAGAAGGCCAGGGCGTTGACCAGCCAGGTCGTGCCGAACAGCAGGCTGAAGCTCACCAGGCTGCGCGTCTCCAGGAGCAGGAAGGCCACGCCCAGCACGAAGAAGTGCGGGCTGAAGCGGCGCAGGCTGGTGCCCGTCGCTCGGGCGGCGA
>JBBSMF010000337.1:0-2565 GCA_038233295.1 Candidatus Limnocylindrales bacterium
ACGGCCAGGAACCCGAACAGCAGCGCGCGCGCGTCACGCAGGTGCGACGCCTCCGAGGCATCGAAGAAGGCACCGCCGCCAGGTCCGGCGAAGGCGAAGGTGCCCGGACCCAGGAGCAGCTCGGTCACGGTCATATCGGAGAACCGGTGCGCCTCCGCCGGCGTGACACCAAGGAAGGCGGCCGACCCGGCCGCGTCCAGCAGCGGGTGCAGCACGAAGGGCGGCAGGGCAAGCAGCACGGCGACGGCGAGGATGCCCAGCGCGGTGGCCACCGCGACAGCGACGCCCGCTATCGATCCCCAGCGTGTCCCGGACCGTTGACGCGCGACCGTTGGTGAGGATGCCCTCAGCGTTGCCACGTTCGGCATCGTGGCACGGATGACGGACGGACGCCCTGTTCCGCTTCCGTCACTCCTCCTCGAGCGTGTGGGCCTGCTCGTACCAGCCGGCGATGGTCACATCGGTCGGCGGCTGGTTGCCGAGCTCACGTGCCGCCCTCAGCAGCCGGGCCCGTAGTGCGTCGCCGTCCAGCGCGAGGAGATCAGCCAGGCCCAGGATGCCGGCCTGCGTGAAGAGCTCCTGTTCCACCGTGCCGAAAGAGGCCAGGTTGAGGAGGAGCGCCTCGTCACGCCACTCATTGATGTCGTTGGTGGTCGCCTCGATCTGATCGGCCAGATACTGGCGGCGCGTCGGCGTCTCCGACACTTCCAGCAGGAGACCGGTCGTGAACAGTCCCTGTTGCTGGAGTCGCTCCAGGAGGACGAGAGGCACGCGCTGGAGCTGTTCGATGGGCGGCACGGCCAGATGATAGCCGCGTGGCTACTCCGCCGGAGCGTCGCCGAAGATGGTGTAGTGCCAGGACTTGTCGGCGACGCCGGTCAGCTCCACCATGACGTGCTTGACCTGGGTGTACTCCTCGAGCGAGTAGGACGACATGTCCTTGCCGAACCCGGAGTGCTTGAAGCCACCGTGGGGCATCTCGCTGGATATCGGCAGGTGGTCGTTGACCCAGACCGCACCGAACTCCAGTGCCTTCGACGCCCGCATGGCCTTGAACACGTCGCGCGTCCAGACCGAGCTGGATAGGCCGTAGCGTGTGTCGTTGGCCCTCGCCAGGACCTCATCCTCCGAGTCGAAGGAGAGCACCGTCAGCACCGGCCCGAAGACCTCCTTCTGGACGATCTCCGAGTCCTGATCCAGGCCGTCGATGATGGTCGGCTGGTAGAAGGGACCGGATAGCCCGGGAACATCTGCCCGCGCGCCACCGGTCACGATGCGTGCGCCGGCCTGCCGGGCACGCTCCACGAAACCTTCCACCCGAGCGAGCTGCGCGTCGCTGATAAGTGAGCCCATGTCGGTCAGTGGGTCGCGCGGGTCGCCCACCCGCACGCTCTCCGTATGGCGCTTGAGCTTGTCCAGGAAAGCGTCGTAGACGGGCTGCTGGACGTAGATGCGGGTGGCGGCCGTGCAGTCCTGCCCGGCGTTGACGTACCCACCGGCCACCGCCCCGCGCGCCGCCGCGTCCAGGTCCGCGTCGTCGTACACGATGAACGGCGCCTTGCCGCCCAGCTCCAGGTGGACGCGCTTGAGATTGCCGGAGGCCAGCTGCTGGATCTTCTTGCCGGTCTCCGTATCGCCGGTCAGGGAGACCATGTCGATGTCCGGATGCGCCGCGATGGCCGCACCAACGACCTCGCCGCGCCCCGTCACGATGTTGAGCACGCCGTCCGGCAGGCCCGCTTCCGTCGCCAGCTCGCCCAGCCGCAAGGTCGTCAGGGGCGTCGCGGTAGCCGGCTTCAGCACCACCGAGGTTCCGGCTGCCAGGGCGGGGCCGATCTTCCAGATGGCCATCATGAAGGGATAGTTCCAGGGCGCGATCTGGCCGACCACGCCGATCGGCTCTCGCCGCACCATGGAGGTGTGGTCGGTGGAGTACTCACCGGCCGACTTGCCCTCCAGATGGCGGAGGGCACCGGCGAAGAAGCGCAGGTTGTCCGCGCTGAACGGGATGTCGGACTCCTTGCGCAGCTTGATGGCGGTGCCCGTCTGGGCCGTCTCGAGCTCGGCGATCTCCGGTGTGTGCCGATCGATCAGGTCGGCCAGCCTGTTGAGGATGGCCGCGCGTTCGGGCAACCACAGACTGCGCCACCGACCATCAGCGAAGGCCTGGCGCGCGGCTCGTACGGCGCGGTCGACATCCGCCTCCGTACCGGCCGGGACACGCCCGACGATCCCTCCGGTGGCGGGATCCATGACGTCGATCCACTCGTCGCTGGAGGACGCCACCCACTCCCCGCCGATGAGCATCCTGGACTCGATCCTCGTCTGGACGGCCATTGTCGTTTCCCTCGCCTGGTGGATGTCAGTACGGTCTTCGTCAGTCTACCGGCCTCATCGAGCGCCTCAGCCCTCGAGTGACGCCTCGACGCTGAGGGCCACGGTCCCGGCCAGTGCGCGGGAGATGGGGCAGCCCTCCTTGGCAGCTTCGGCGGACTGGCGGAACGCCTCGGCATCAGAGCCTGGCACCGTGCCGCGCACGGTTATGTGGCTGCTCTTCACAGCCCA
>JBBSMF010000338.1:0-2553 GCA_038233295.1 Candidatus Limnocylindrales bacterium
GACGGGCAGGTCGATGACCGTCTGCGTCCGGGCATGGGCCGCCGGCCGCTCATCGAAGGCGGCCTTCTCCTCCTCCACCGCCTCCGACAGCATCCGCGTATAGAGGTCGAAGCCGACCGCCGCCATGTGGCCGTGCTGCTCGCCGCCCAGGATGTTGCCCGCGCCACGGATCTCCAGGTCGGAAAGCGCGATCTGGAAGCCAGCGCCCAGCTCGGAGGCGTTGAAGATGGCCTGGAGCCGTTTGCGAGCCACATCCGAGAGGCGCTCGCGCCGGCGGTAGAGCAGGTAGGCGTAGGCGCGGCGGCTGGATCGCCCGACGCGTCCGCGGAGCTGGTAAAGCTGGGCCAAGCCAAGCGCGTCCGCTCGGTCGATGACGATGGTGTTGGCGTTCGGGATATCCAGGCCGGATTCGATGATGGTGGTGCAGACCAGGACATCGAAGTCGCCCCGCGCGAAGGCCATCATCACCTTCTCCAGGCCGCCTTCCGCCATCTGGCCGTGCGCCACCACGATGCGCGCCCGGGGCAGGACCCGGCGGAGCTGCTCGGCCTGGGCCTCGATGGTCTCCACCCGATTGTGCACGAAGAAGACCTGGCCGCCACGGTCCAGCTCGCGGTTGATGGCGTCGCGAACCAACCCCGTGGATGCTTCCGCGACGCGCGTCTGGATGGGCAGGCGATCCTCCGGTGGAGTCTCGATGACGCTCATGTCGCGCACGCCGACCAACGCCAGGTTGAGCGTCCGCGGGATGGGCGTAGCCGAGAGGGTCAGGACGTGCACCTCCGTCTTGAGCCGCTTGAGGCGCTCCTTGTGAGCGACTCCGAAGCGCTGCTCCTCGTCCACGATGACCAGGCCCAGATCCCTGATACGGATATCGCGCGACAGCAGCCGGTGCGTACCGATGACCAGGTCCACCGAGCCAGCCGCCAGGCCCGCCAGCGTGTCGCGCTGCTCCTGGGGCGGAACGAACCTGCTGAGCATCCGCACCGTGATGGGGTACGCCGCGAAACGCTGGCTGAACGTCGCGAGGTGCTGCGCGGCGAGCACGGTGGTCGGTACCAGCACGGCGACCTGCGTCCCCTCCTGGATGGCCTTGAATGCGGCGCGGATGGCGATCTCGGTCTTGCCGTATCCCACGTCGCCCACCACCAGGCGATCCATCGGTCGCTCGTGCTCCAGGTCGGCCTTGACCTCCAGGGCGGAGCGCAGCTGATCGGGCGTCTCCTCGTACGGGAAGGCCGCCTCCATCTCCGACTGCCAGGGCGTGTCCTCGCCGAAGGCACGGCCGTGGACGCGAGCCCGCGCGGCATACAGCTCCAGCAGCTCCTTGGCCAAATCTCCGACCGCCTTGCGGACGCGGGTCTTGGCGCGCTGCCACTCGCCACCGCCCAGCTTGGAGAGGATCGGCTGCTCGCCGCCGGCGTAGCGTGAGACGCGGTCGATCTGCTCGACGGGGACCCAGATGCGGTCCTTGTCACGGAATTGCAGCTCCAGGAAATCGCGCTCCTCGCCGCCGTCGCCGCCGGCACCGCGCCGCACGAGCCCGGCGTAGCGCGCCACGCCGTGGTCGATGTGGACGACGATGTCCCCGGGCTCCAGCCTCTCCAGCAGATCCCGCGGGACCACTCGCCGCAGCGCTCGCGGCCGACGGACGCGGACGGTGCCGAAGAGCTCGCGATCCGAGACGAGGATCAGTCCGTCGGGACCCCCTGCGAAACCGCCGTTGAGGCTCCGCTCCACGAGGACCAGGCCGCCCGGCGGCGGCGGCTCTGCGAGGTGGGCCGTGGGCGCGGCGACCATGTCGGCCTCGGCCAGGATCTCCGAGAGGCGGGCGGATTGGTCGGAGGTGAGGACGACGCGAGCTCCTTCGCGCCGCCACCGGCCGATGGTGGGAGCCAGCGACGTGATGGCCTGCGGCGGCATCACCGGCTCGTGCCAGCCGAAGGGGTTGCCGCCCGGAGGTGCACCGTCGGCCTCGCTCTCCCAGGTCAGCCCCAGGGTCCGTGCCTCCACCAGGGCGCGCTTCCAGGCACGCGCGGAGGGATACGCCTCGGCCCAGCCCTTGGGCAGCTCGCCGGCACGCTCCATCTCCGCTCGGCGCTCTTCCGCCTGGAGGCGCAGGGAATCGCCCGCGTCGTGGACGTCCGGGGGCTCGTCCAGAAGCCAGATCGCGTCACCCAGGTGGTCGAGACCGGAAGCGGGAGCGAGCACGCCAGCCCAGATCTCCGCTGCGTCGCCGAGCTGCCCGTTGGCGAGGCGGGCGAGGTCCTGCTGGAGCGGCTCGCTGAGCTTGCTCCCAAGGCGTCCCAGTCGATCGCGTAGCCAGGTGGCCGCCGCCTCGGATCCCTCCTCGACCGCCGGGAAGAGGAACTCCGAGGCGGGCAGGAGCACGGTCTGTTCGATGGCCCCGACACCGCGCTGGTCGGCCGGGTCGAAGGCGCGCAGAGAGTCGATCTCGTCGCCGAACCACTCGAGGCGTACGGGCAGCGGCTGGCCGGCTGGGAAGCAGTCCACGATCCCCCCGCGGCGCGTGAACTCGCCGCGCCCGCCGAC
>JBBSMF010000339.1:0-2540 GCA_038233295.1 Candidatus Limnocylindrales bacterium
ACCAGGATGGCCGTGGGTCCGGGCGCCAGGCAGGCGCGCAAACGCGGGATGAGCCAGGCGAGGCCGGCGTCGTCGCGCGTGCCGCGGAGCTGATACATCAGATTGTTGCCATCGACGAGCAGCAGCTGGAGCTCATCGTCGGAGCGGCTCATCGGGTGGCTCGCAGTGTGGCGGCTACCATCCCGACGTGTTGCTTTTGGTGGACCTGGACGGTGTCGTCTATCGCGGCGAGACCGCGCTGCCGGGCATGGCCGGCCTCCTCGCCGCCCGCCAGGCGGCCGGCGACACGGTCATCTATGTCACGAACAACTCGCGCTGGCATCGCGACGAGTATCAGGCCCGGCTCGAGTCCATGGGTGTTCCGGTGCGCCACGATCGCATCGTGACCGCGGCTCGGGCCACCGCGCTGGTGCTCACCGAGGACGACGCGCGGCCGCTCACCATGGTCTTTGGTGGACCCGGACTGGCGCGGGAGCTCCGTGAGGTCGGCCTGCGAACCGTGTCGCCCACGGAGCGCGGACTCGCCGCGGGTCCCGAGGCGCTTGCCGTCGGCGTCGACTTCTCGTTGACCTACCGACGGCTGAGCAACGCCGCCGAAGCCGTTCGCCGCGGGGCGCGTTTCGTGGCCACCAATCAGGACCCGATCTATCCCTCGGCCGACGCACTCTGGGCCGGCGCCGGGTCGATGGTCGCCGCCGTGGCCACCGCCGCGGGCCGCGGACCCGATGTCGTGGTGGGCAAGCCTGAGCCTCGACTGTTCCAGACGGCCGCCGAGTCGGTCGGTGAGGCACCGGAGCGTGCGGTCATCATCGGCGACTCGTTGTACTCCGACATCGCTGCGGCCAACGCCATCGGCGCTCGCTCCGTGCTGATGCTCACCGGCGTGACCAGCCAGGCACAGGCCGAGGTCGCCGCCGCTTCTGGCGTGGCGGCCGTGCCGACCGCCATCGCTGCCGATGCGACGGAGCTCGCGTCGGTGCTCGCGAGCCTCGACGGCGAGGAGCCTCAGTCCGGCCGCTGAGCTATCCAGAGGCCGCGGCCCATTGGTCCCTGTGGGTCGTGGTGCGCGGCGAGGCCCGCCCGCTCCAAGGCGGAACGGTACTCAGCGCCCGTGAAGAGTCCCAGGTCGTGCCTCTCGCGTCGGTGCTCCACCCGGTCGGGACGCGTGATGAGGTAGTGGAACTCCATCACTGTCCGTCGCCCCACGACGCGCGACGCGTTGGTGCGCACTGCGTTGTAGCCGTTGCCTTCCACGACCATCGGACGGGACAGATGACCCTCGTCCCACGTGTCCGGCGAGAACCAGGGCTCGATCAGCAGCAGACCGCCCGGTCGCACGTGGCGGGCCATCGCGGTCACCGCCCGCTGCAGTCCACGAATGCTCCGCACATACCCGATGCTGCTGAAGAGGCAGGTCACCACGTCGAACTCGCGGTCGAGCTGGAAGTCGCGCATGTCGCCTTCGTGGAGCGGCACCTCGGTGCCTAGCCGTTCCCGTGCCGCCTCCAACAGCCCGGCATCGCGGTCCAGGCCCTCCACCTGGTACCAGGCTCGGAGTCGCTCCAGGTGCGCACCGGTCCCGCAGGCGACGTCAAGTAACGTGCGCGCATCCGGGAAGCGGCGCCCGATCTCTGCTCGCAAGCGAGCGGCTTCCCCGTCGTAGTCCTTCCAGCTGTAGAAGAGGTCGTATAGCTCAGCCGTCCTGCGGAACACTGCTCCTCCCTCGCTACTGCGCGTGCGTCAGTGCCGGTTCCTCGGCGGCGGACGCGTCGAACTCCGCCAACAAGCGCGCGCGCAGCGGCTCGTCGTCGTGGAGGAACGCCACCTCCAGCGCGTGTCTATCCATCGCCCACAGCTCGGGAAGCGTCAGTCCCAGCAGCGCGACCGCACGCCCGTATTCCTCCACGAGAGTCAGGCCGCTCACCGTGCGGTCGTCAGTGGAGAGGGTCACCGGCACGCCCGCCCGAAGGAGGCGGGGGAGGGGATGGGCTGCCACGCGCGCCACGATGCCCGCCTGCACGTTGCTGGTGGGACAGAGGTCGAGCGTCACGCCACGTGAGATGAGCTCTCGTTGGAGCTCCGCATCGTCCGCCGCGGGCGAGCCGTGTGCTACGCGCGTCGGGCGCAGAGCCAGGGACCGCCAGATCTGTGCCGGGCCGCCCCACTCGCCAGCGTGGAGTGTGATGCCCAGGCCGGCCAGGCGCGCCGCATCGAAGGCGTCGCCGTGGAGCAGGGGGTCGGGAAAGGCGGCCTCCGGACCGGCCAGGTCGAAGCCGGTCAGTCCACGGTCGAAGAAGGCGGTCGATGCATGCGCCACGGCGAGGCTCATCTGCGGAGGATGGGAGCGCAGCGCGACCGCGATCAGCCGCACGGTCACGCCCGTCGCCTCGGTCCCGGACTCGGCCCCGCCGACGACCGCCTCGATGCCATCACCGAGCGCCAGGCCCTCCGCGACGTGCAGAGCGGGTGCCCAACGGATCTCCACGTAGCGGGTGCCGTCGATGGCCACATCCTCGACGAGCTCCCGCGTGACGCGCTTC
>JBBSMF010000340.1:0-2532 GCA_038233295.1 Candidatus Limnocylindrales bacterium
ATCGGCTCAGCCAGGGCCTGGTGCTCCCTGAGGTGCGAGGCTGGGAGGCCGCCATCCGCGGAGTCCAGGGCACCGAGGGAGAAGCGCAACGCCTCACCCTCGTCGGTCCGCAATGTGAAGGCCTCGATGTCGGCCGGCGAGTCGCCCACCACCTCGAGCACAAGCCCTTCCACGGTCTGGACCTGTGCCTCGGGCCCGGCGCAGCCCACCAACAGCAGAGCCAACAGCGCGGCTGAGAGGGCGCCCCTACGAGGCCGGCCGATCACCCGAAGGGGAAGACCAGCACGTCCACGACGAGCAACGCGAACAAGGCCGAGAGGTAGGTGATCGAATAGCGGTAGACGCGCATGGCGCGCCGGTCCGTGCCGTCGCGCCACATGGCGAAGACCTGGACGAGGAACAGCCCGCCCAACAGCAGCGCCCCGGCGAGGTAGATGAAGCCGCGCTCGGCGACCGCGAAGAAGACGAATGTCAGCGCCACCATGAGGACGGAGTAAAGGCCGATCTGGCGGGTCGTCTCCCGCACGCCCCGTGTCACGGGCAGCATCGGGATCTTGGCCGCCTCGTAGTCCTTGGCCAGGTTCAGCGACAGCGCCCAGAAGTGCGGCGGCGTCCAGTAGAAGACGATGGCGAAGAGCACCAGCGAGGGCAGGCCGATGTCCCCCGTCACGGCCGACCAGCCGATGACCGGTGGCAGCGCGCCGGCGGCACCGCCCAGCACGATGTTCTGGTGCGTGTTGCGCTTCAGCAGCATGGTGTAGACGACCACGTAGAAGCCGATGGCCAGCAGCGTCAAGAAGGCCGCCACCAGGTTCACCAGGAAGGCCAGGATCGCGAAGGCCACCACACCAAGCGCCAGGCCGAACACCAGCGCGTCCTCCGGCGCCACCCGATGGGCGGGCAGGGGTCGCTTTCGAGTCCGGCTCATGAGCAGGTCGATGTCGCGGTCGAGGTAGCAGTTGATGGCGTTGGCCGAGCCTGCTGCCAAGGTGCCGCCGAGCAGCGTCCAGAAGACCAGGTCGAGCGGCGGGATGCCGCGTGCGGCGAGCACCATGGCGGGCACCGTGGTGACCAGCAGGAGCTCGATGATGCGCGGCTTGGTGAGCGCTACGTAAGCGTTGACCCGTTCGCGCCAGGTCGAACGAGGCCCATCGGTCGTCGCCAGCTCATCGGCGCTTTCCTGCCCGCCGTCACCTGCAACGCGCTGCGGACTGGTGCGAGCCTGGTAGTAGGCGATCATGGTGGCCGCCGCGAGGAGCGCCCAGATGAGCGCACCGAGCGCCAAATGGAGCGCCACGGCCCATGGTGCCAGGCGCGTGAAGATCTGCAACGCGCCCACGATGATCTGTACGCCGTAGAGCGCCGCGGCCGTGCCCACCAGGCCCAGCAGTGCCTGCTGTGCCGAAGCGCCGTCGGTGGCTTCCGGTAGCGCGCCAGCGGCGGCTCCGGTCACCCGCTCGCGCCGCGCCGCCCGCCAGACCACGATGAACGCCCAGCCCACGACCACGGCCACGATGGCCGCCACGAGTCGATGCAGGAAGTGGCTCATCTGGAGCGCGGCCACGGCGGGGTCGGGTGCGAGGAGAGGCAGGAGCTGGCCCTGGAAGAAGGGCCAATCCAGATAGACCAGCGCCGCACCCGTCGCGGTCACGTGGGAGCCGAAGAGCAGCAGCGCGTAGACAGAAGCCGACGTGAAGGCCAGAACGAGAGTCAGTCGCTGGCTGCCGGCGCCACGCGCCAGGCTGCGCGGGTAGTGGCTCCGGATGGCGACGAACATGAGCAGCGCCAGCAGGACCATGGCCGTAGCGAGGTGCGCGGTGACCCACTCGCCCGCGTTCGAGGTCTCGACGGTGATCTTCCCCAGCCAAGCCTGGAACCCGGTCAGAGCTACCGCGGCCAACGAGGCCAGGACGAGCGAGCGGTCGCGCCGGTGGTGGCGAAGCGCCACGAACGCCACGGCTACCACGAGCACGCCAACGAGCGCCGCCCACGTCCGGTGGCTCCACTCGATCCAGCCGGCAGTGTCGCCCAGCGAGGGCAGCAACTGCCCGTAGCAGAGCGGCCAGTCCGGGCAGCCAAGACCGGAGCCGGTGCCACGGGTGATGGCGCCGATGACCACGAGGATGTACGTGGCGACGACGGTGGTCAGGGTCAGCTTTTGGAAGCGCGTCATGGGGTAGTGCGATTGTAGCGGCGGCCCCGCCGCCGTCCCCGTCGCGGGCGCTCGCAGCGGTGACTGGCTATGGTGATGACATGTCTCGATCGGTCGTCCTCTTCCTCTCCGCCCTGGTGGCACTCAGTGCCTGCACCTCGACGACGCCCGACCCCGCCGGCCCGACCGGTCCTGCGAACACTCCGGGCTCCAGTGCCGCCGCCAATGCCTGCGATCCGGGCGGCGCTGCCCCAGCGAGCTATCCCGGTTGGCCCGGCTCCGGCGCGACTGCCTCAGCCACTACCGCGGAGCTGGTCCCGCTCCTCGTCTCATCGGAGCTCGCGGTGGGCCAGAACCGCTTCCTGTTCACGCTCATCGAC
>JBBSMF010000341.1:0-2513 GCA_038233295.1 Candidatus Limnocylindrales bacterium
CGAGTCGCCGTCGCAACTCAGCCCGGCGTTGATCCACAGGATGTGGACCAGCGGATCAGCTGCGGCCTCCGTCTCGGCTGGCTGGGCGGTCTTCGGCGCTGTCGCCATCGACTTGTCCTCCTTTACTGCTTGGCCGTTCGGGCTGACATGGGCACACGTGAACGGGGAACCGGAGGAATGGAAGCGGCATGCGCTCGCCGAAGCATCGGCCCGCGCTGCGGTCTGGAGACCTGGCCTGCTGAGGCCTGCGCTGGGCACGGAGACGCCGAGGACGTGATGTTCACGGATACCGTCATGTCGCTTACTCGCTGAGCGTCCCGACTGGATGACGAAGCTAACCCTCGCGACGGGGCATGGCAATAGTGGCGCGACGCATATACCCCAGCCGGTGCGACGCACCAGGCGCAGCCATGGGACCTCCGGCCTTGGCTTACCCGGGTCGACCTCTTGCTGCGTTCCGTCCGGGCGAGTAGTCTCGCCATGATCGGCTGGTGAACACTGGGGGGTGAGACGCAACAGGGACAGGGAGCGCGTGATGAGCGTCATCGGTCAACCGAAGAGTGAAGAACTGCGGCAGCTCTACTGGCGAGACGAGATCCTCCAGCTGCTCTTCTGGATCCAGGGCGAGGGTTTCGGTCAGCGCATCGAGGTGGAAACGCTGGAGCGGTTCCTGACCCTGGATGCCTCGTCGTCGACAGCACACCTCGAGCGTCTGGCTGCCCAGGGCTTGCTGGTGCGCGATGACCTGGGCGGGTATCAGCTCTCGGACCTGGGCCGATCAGAGGGTGGGCGTATCTTCGCCGCGGAGTTCGCCCATTTGACGCAACCCGCCCATGGCGCCTGCGGACCCGAATGCTGGTGCCGCGCATCAAGCGCCGAGGCTGCAGCCTGCGAGGAGGATCGCCGCACATGGGCGATGGACTGGTGAAGCACGAGCCACTCGAGTCGGCCGACGTCCCAGGCGGGCTGCCCAAGAACTTCCCGCGCTCGTGTCTGCTGCTCCTCATCGCTGAGCGACCAAGCCACGGCTACGACCTGCTGGAGCGGTTGAGGCGGCTTGGAGTGCCAGCGACGGACCCGGGCGGGCTCTACCGATCGCTTCGCAGCATGGAACGTGAGGGATTGGCCACCTCCCGCTGGGAGATGTCGGCTACCGGCCCCGCGCGCCGGACGTACGTGCTCACCGATCGCGGCTGGCGCTGGCTGCACGTCTGGGCAACAGCCATCGCGGAGAGCCGGCTGATCCTGTCCTCTTACCTCGAAAGGTACGAGACGCTGACCTCTGACGACTCGGACGGAGAGACCGCCGCCGCCGCGCCCAGCCACTCCAGTCAGCTGGCCTGACCCCGGAGGCTCAGAGCGTCTGGCTAGCCAGCTTCAGATGGAGACGCGTGTAGCGTTCGAGACTCATCCGCTGCCGCTCATCCAGGCGCTCGCAGACCCATCCCCAGTGGAGTGAGACCAGGTCGCCAACGGTCGCGTCATCGGCGAATCCCCGGGCCTCGACCTGGCGGGTCACTCGAACCGACACCGGAACATCGAGCTTCAGCCTTCCTTCGGACAGGACGATCGGTGGGCGCTCCACGATCAGTTCGGGGCCCTGCACGGCGGTGACCGTGCCCCAGCTGACGCGGCAGCTATCCATGGTCGCCAGCGAGTCGCCGCGATCGCCGATCAGGCGGTAGACATCCAGCACGTGAAAGCTGTGGTGCGGGCGAGCACCGGCGGGTGCCTTGGCCAGGACCCAATCACGGGCACGACCGCGCAGCCGGCCGCCGAAGCGCTCCTCCAGCGAGTCGTACAGCTGTCGCACCTCGACACGTTCGAGCAGCTCGTTGCCGATCCAGTAGGCCTCCACCACGCGATCGTCAAAAGGGTCTGCGATGGCGTTCGACCGGGCGATCAGCTGGAGGTAGGGCAGCGCGCCGTCGAAGGCGCGCAGCAGCGGCTTCACGCCCCCGTCGATGGTGTTCTCGATGGCGTACTGGAAGAGCGTCCGGTTGTCGTCCGGACCGCAGTACCGGAGCCGATTGGGCATGAAGCCGTAGCGGATGAAGCGCAGAGAGCCGGCCAGGGCTGCCGGAGCGCTCGCGACCTCGATCACCGGCTGGCCTCTTCCAGCATGCGCTCCAGATCGTCGTTGAAGCGCAGGATGTCCTCGGCCTCCTCGCGTTCCATCCGCTCGATCGCCTCACCGGCATAGACCACCACGTACTGGCCCGCGGCCAGGCCATCGATGCCCCGCGCCGCCACCCAGCGTGGCTCCCCGTCATAGAGGACCTCTGCCTGGCCGTCGCCGACCTGGAGCACGGGACGAGGTGTGGCTCGGCACATGGCTAGCGACCGACCCCGCTCGGTGACGCAGCCGCCGGGGCCGGCACGGGCACCCGCCGCGTTCCGGATCCCGATCCCGATCCCGATCCCGATCCCGATCCTGATTGAGAGGTCCCACTGATGATGAGAACGATCGTATTCGCCGGCCTTCTCCTCGGGACGGCCGGATGTGGCGGCAG